>JBBDYK010000185.1:0-23442 GCA_040901665.1 Pirellulales bacterium
ACTGTTCATGACAGGCATGTTCGATTGCGTCAGCGTGGTGGTCCGCCACACGCTGGTGCAAATGCTCACGCCCGACCGTATGCGCGGACGCGTGTCGGCCATCAGCGGCATGTTCATCAGCGCTTCGAACGAATTGGGCGGGTTCGAGAGCGGCACGGTCGCCAAGCTGTTCTCGCCGGTGATCGCGGTCGTGTCCGGCGGCATCGGCACGCTGATGGTGGTGGCCACGGCCGCCGTCGCCGTGCCGGATTTGCGCAACTATGGACGGCTCGATGGCCACGGCCACCCCGAACCGGATCCGCCGCAGCAACCGGAAACCGCTTCCCCGCGCGACGTCGAACCCCTGATCGCACCGGCAGCCGACGCGCTCTAACAGACAGGCACATTGATGTTATCGGGTGCCATGCTCACACGCCGCATCAGCGGTGGGTGAGCATGCTGGCTATGCAACGGCGCGGGCAAGCATGCTCACGCATGCGTGAGCATGGCACCGCGCGACCGCTCTAGAACGGAAACTTGTCGTCGAGCTTGGCGTTGGACAGCTCGACGAGAAACGGCGCCAGCCGCTCGACGACCACGTCGAGCATGCGGCGGCCCTTCTCGGCGGTGGCGGCGTGCGGATAGCCCGCGCCAGAATTGGTCGTCAGCAAGTGCCAGGGGCGGGTGATGGAGACCCAGCCTTCGTTGAGCGCCTGGAAGCGCGTCTTGGCGATCGCGCCGTCGTCGGCGATCAGGCTGCCATCCGGATTGCGCCCCACCAGCTCCGGAAAGTAAGCCAGGCCGAAGGAGGTTTCCAATTCGCCGGCGTGATCTTCGGGATGGTCGAAGATCTGCTTCTCGACGTCGCGGATGGCGCCGTACCAACTGCACAAGAAGACGTGGGCTTGCGTCTTGCCATACAACTCGCGCAATAACGGCTTCAGGTCGTTACCGCCGTGACTGTTGAGCAGCACCACTTTGCGCACGCCGTGATGCGCCAGCGACGCAACCAGGTCGGTGATGACCGCGAAGAGCGTCGACGGGTTCAGATTCATGGCCATGGGAAAGGCCATCTGGTTGGTTTCGGTGCCGTATGGAATCGTCGGCAGTAGCGCCACTTTGGCTCCTTGCTCGTGGGCCGCAGCGCAAATGCGCTCGCCGACGATCGTGCCCTCGAACATGTCGGTGCCATAGGGCAGGTGCAGGTTATGCGGCTCGGTGGCGCCACAGGGGAGCACGGCCACTTCGTAGCGATGCTCTTTGAGATAACCGTAATTGACTTCAGCCAGATTCCAAGGTCGCACGAGGCACGCTCCTCCCGATCGGAAAAGAGTGCATGATACCCCTTGGCACGCGGCGGTGGTAGCGGCGCGCGCCGCCCGTCACGGGCCGGCCGTGGTGGTTTGCGCGTCGTCGCGCGCAGCCACCGGCGGCGCGTCGCGGCTCATGAATTCCGCATACTGCCGATCGAGCGTGGGATAGTCGGCGCCCGAGAGCTCCGCCAGCGTTTTGGCGTCGGCCTTGCCCGAGTAAACGGCGACGAGATACTCGACCAGCGGCTCGCGGAATCGCCCGCCGGCGTCGTGCATCAGAAAGTCGGCCAGCCCGGACGATTGGCTGTAGATGCGCGGCAGTCGCTCGTCGCGTTGCAGGTCGAGCATGCCCAATCGCACCAACTCCTCCAGCGGCACATAGAACTTATCGACCAGCAGCCGGTGGCGCGCCGCGGGCATGCGCCCGGCGTTCGCCCCGCCCAGCGTGAAGTGGCCGCCGCAATCGGCCAGCGACTCCATATAACACGCGATGCCTTCGATGATCCAAAAGTTGTCGCGCCGGCCGACATTGGCAGCCACCGGCCGGGACTCTTGGAACAACTGATGCGTGGCCTCGTGATAGAGCGTGCCCGCATCCTGGTCTTCGCCGGCGAAGAAGTAAGCCGTTCGTTGGCGGTCCAGGTAGATGCCCAGCGTGATGGCGATCTGCGGCTGCACGCCGCGCAGTTGATGGTTGTATTCCTCCCGGCTGCGGAAGTACGTCACCTGGTGCGGCTTGTGCGCGGCGCGCGGCGGACGTCCTTCGAAGCGACGGCGTAGCTCGGCCTCATCGGCGTCATAGGCGACGAACACCTGTTGCCAGATCGCGTGCAGCGTTTCCAACTGCCGCGACAGCCGCACGCCCTCTTCGAGACTGTGATTGGTGGTGACGACGTAGTGGGTGCTTTCGACGCGCCAGCCGCGCTTCAGGTCGGCGCGCAGGTTCGCTTCTTGCTCGGCCGAGATCCAGCGTCCCAGGTAGTGGCGCTCGCCCTGCTCGTAGCGTTCGACGTGCTCGGGGAGCAGCCAGCCGAACTTCTCGTGCCAGATCTTGCCACTGCCGAGTTGCTTGATTTCGAAGGGCGTGTGCCAGGCGTCGCGAAACTTGACATAGCCCAGCATCCGTCGGCCGGCTTCGTGATCGGGGTTCTCGCGCACCGCTTCGGTGACGAGCTGATAGGCCAGCGACGGCTGGTGATTCTCAACGGCCTGCTTTGCGAGTGCAAAAATCGCCTCGGCCTGCGCGTCGCGCAGCTTCTGCCAGCGGCTCTGCCATTCGACAGGTGCTGGATCCTTCGCCGTGGGCAATGAGACTGCCGAGCGAATCACGAACAGCGTGAGCTTGTCCAGCTCGCGCGGCGGCAGCCATGCGGTTAGTTCCTCGGCCGCGGCGGGCAATTGATGCTGGCGGCACCAGCCGGCCAGCTCATCGAGCTGTCCAGCGTACGTTGCCAGCAGCGCCTCATGCTCCGAAGTGACATCGCCGGCCCGCGCAGGCGCTATCGCCCAGACAAGCAAGACGAGAGCCAATAGCGCGCCAGCGGTGAAACGCCTCATAGGATCTAGTCTACCACCGCCGGCTCAAAGGTGCCTACGCACGCTCAAGCCCCGGAAAACGCCGCGTCAAACGCCGCCCGGCTGGGCGTAAAGTCGAGATTCTGCACGAACTGGCAGGCTTCCTTGGCGCCCGCTTCGCGATCCATGCCAGGGTCTTCCCATTCCACCGACAGCGGGCCTTCGTACTTGAGCTGATTGAGAGTGCGAACGATCTCTTCGAAATTGACGCTGCCTCGGCCGGGCGAGCGGAAGTCCCAGCCGCGGCGCGGATCGCCAAACGGCAAATGGCTGCCCAGGATGCCGCTACGGCCGTTGAGCTGCACCACCGCGTCCTTCACGTGAACGTGATAAATCCGGTCGGGAAACGATCGCAGGAACTCCACCGGGTCGACGCCTTGCCAAAGGAGATGACTGGGATCGAAATTGAATCCAAACTCCTCGCGGCGATCGAGCGCCGCCACGGCCCGTGCCGCGGTGATCAGGTCGAAGGCGATCTCGGTGGGATGCACTTCCAGCGCGAACTGCACGCCGCACTCGCCGAACACGTCCAGGATGGGATTAAAACGCTCGGCAAACAATTCGTAACCCGCTTCGATCATCGACTCCGGCGTCGGCGGAAATGAATAGAGCAGGTGCCAGATGCTGGAGCCGGTGAACCCGTTGACGACCCCCACGCCAAGACGCTGCGCAGCCCGGGCCGTGTTCTTCAATTCCTCGGCGGCCCGGGCGTTCACGCCTGCCGGCTTGCCGTCACCCCAAACGTGCGCAGGTAGGATGGCCTCGTGCCGCGCATCGATGGGATCCAGCACGGCCTGTCCCACCAGGTGCGCGCTGATGGCGTGGACTTCCAAGTCGTAGCGTTCCAGCACGTCGCGACGATTGGCGCAATAGCCGTCATCAGCCAGCGCCTTGTCCACCTCGAAGTGGTCGCCCCAGCAGGCCAATTCCAGACCCTGATAGCCGAACTCGCTGGCCTTGCGAGCCACGTCTTCCAGCGGCAGGTCGGCCCACTGTCCGGTAAACAGGGTGATCGGACGACTCATGACTGCTCTCCTTCGATTACGAGATTCCATCCTCCCGCCGGTGGCAGCCGCATGCGGGTTTTGCCAGCGCGGGCCAAGCGGACCGCGGCCATGCGTCTCTTGAGCAAGCCGCGCCGTGCCGACTGCATTGCGTGTATTGTGTCGAATTGTGGTGCCGCTGCAACCATTTAGAACACGATGTCGGGACTTGAGCGGTTGGCTTGCAGCCTTTACCCTGGGGCGATCATGAATCCAACTTCCCCCAAGCTACCCATTCGCGTCGCTATCATCGGCGCCGGCGCTGTCAGCGACTATCACCACGTGCCGGGCTTGCGGCTCGACGGCCGGGCCAAACTCGTCGCCGCCTGCGACACCAACGCTCAACTGTTGGAAAAGCGCAAGAGCGATTGGTCGATCGACAAGGTAACGACCGACCCCGAGGCGATCTGCAGCGACCCGGATATCGACGCGGTGATCATCGCCACGCCGAACTTCACCCATCGGCCGATCGCGCTGGCGGCCGCCCGGCACGGCAAGCACATCATGTGCGAGAAGCCGCTGGGTTTGAACGCCGGCGAGGTGCGCCAAATGTATCACGCGGCCCGCGACGCCCGCGTGGTGAACATGACGGCCTTCACCTATCGCTTTGCGCCGGCCATGCGCTATATCAAGCACCTGGTCGCCAGCGGCGCCTTGGGCGAGCCGCGGCACTTTCGCAGCCAGCGGTTTCTCGACTGGCCCGAGACAAGCTGGGGCTGGCGGCAATATCGCAAGCTGGCCGGCGCCGGCGATCTGTTCGACATGACCATCCATCGCATCGATTTTGCCGCCGACCTGTTGGGACCGATCGCCCGGGTGACCGGCGCGCTGGCCCGCTTCGCCCCGCGCACGCAAACCACTGCGGGCGAGACTTGCCCGCCGTCGGACGTGGACGACTGGTCGAGCATCATCGGCGAATTCACCTGCGGCGCCACCGGCGTGTGGGAAGGCACCACGCTGGCCAAGGGCTACGGTCGCGGTGGATACGGACACGAGTGGGCCGAGATCAACGGCTCCGAAGGCTCCGCCGTCTATCAATTGCACGCGCCCAATACCATTCTGTTGGGAAAGACGGGCCACGACCTGGCCGAGGTGACCGTACCGCGCGAGTTTCTCAAGCCGGCCGACAGCCCGCGCGATCCCGACCAGGGCGAGCCGGCCACCGTGTTCCGCTACGATCTGGCCTGGGAGTTCATCTCGGCAATCGTGGCGGGCCGCGCCGCCACGCCCGGCTTCTTTGATGGATTGAAAGCCCAAATGGTGGCCGATGCCGTGATCGAATCGTATGCCGAGCGCCGCTGGGTGGACATCATTCGCGAGCACGCCTAAGCGGCGCATTGCGCTCCCTGGACTCCGTTGTACCTCGATTCACTTCAAACGCACGCATGATTGCCAAGATCAAACAGCTTCCGATTCGGGCCCAGGTGAAGCCGGCCGATACCTGGGACTTGACCAGCTTGTTCGCCGACGACGCGGCCTGGGAAACCGCCTTCCAGAAGTGGGAGAGGCAGATCCCCAAGTACGACGAGTTTCGCGGCAAGTTGGCTTTCGATGCCGAGACGCTGGCGCGCTGCTTGAAGTTCGACAACGAATTCGATCGGGCCGGCGAACGGCTGGGAACCTATGCCTTTCTGAAGACGGCCGAGGACACCGCCAACAGCGACTACCAGCGGATGATCGGCCGCTATCGCAACGTCGCCAGTCGCGCGGCCCAGGCATCGAGCTACGTTCGCCCGGAAATCATGGACATTCCCGCCAAGAAGATGGACGGGTTTCTGGCCGCGAAGTCGCTGGCGGAACACCGCTTGACGCTCGAGCGGATTCTGCGCTATCGGCCGCACACGCTCGGCAAGAACGAGGAAAAGTTGCTGGCCATGCAGGCCGAGATGTCCGACGCGTCGAACCAGGTGTTTCGCCAGTTGACCGATGCCGACATGAAATGGGGGACGATCCGCAACGAGCGCGGCGAAATGATCGAGTTGGGCAATTCGTCGTTCTCGGCGTTCCTGCACTCGCCGTCGCGCGCGGTGCGGAAAAAAGCCTTCCAAGAATACTACAAGCAATTCTCCGCCCACGAAAACACGCTGGCCGCTGCCCTCAGCGGATCGGTGCAACGCGACGTCTACTACGCGCGGGCCCGCAACCATCCCAGCGCGCTGTCGGCGGCCCTCTTTCACGACAAGGTGCCGCCGGCGGTCGTGGACAACCTGATCGCGTCGGTCCACCGCCATTTGCCGGCGCTCTATCGCTATTACGACCTGCGGCGGCGGAGCATGAAGCTGCGCGACATTCACCACTACGATACCTACGTGCCGATCTTGAGCGAGCTGAACATGCGGCAATACTGGCCGCAGGCAGTCAAGCTCGTGCTGTCGGCCATCGAGCCGTTGGGAAGCGAGTATTGCACGGCGCTGGAACGAGGGCTGACGGGCCGCTGGTGCGATCGCTATCCGAACAAAGGCAAGCAGAGCGGCGCGTTTAGCTGCGGATCGTTCGACGGCGATCCCTACATCCTGATGAACTATCAGCCGGACGTGCTCGATCACGTATTCACGCTGGCGCACGAGGCCGGCCACTCGATGCATAGCTACTTCTCGGCCCGGCACCAGCCGTTTCAATACTACAATTACACCATCTTCGTCGCGGAAGTCGCCAGCACGTTCAACGAGCAACTGCTGGCGCGACACATGATGCGGCAGGCCAAAAGCGACAAGCAACGCGCCTACCTCATCAATCGCGAGATCGACGCCATCCGCGGCACCATCATCCGGCAAACCATGTTCGCCGAGTTCGAGGGCATCACCCACGCCCTGGCCGAAGCGGGCGAGCCACTGACCATCGAACGCTTCAAAACCGAGTATCGCCAGTTGCTCGACCGCTATTTCGGACCCGACTTCACGCTCGATCCCGAGCTGTCGCTGGAGTGCTTGCGCATCCCGCATTTCTATCGGGCGTTTTACGTCTATAAGTACGCAACCGGCCTGTCAGCGGCCATCGCGCTGGCCGAACGGGTCACCGGCGGCGGCCAGCAGGAACTGGACGACTACCTGGGCTTTCTCAAGGGAGGCTGCTCCAAGTACCCGCTCGATCTGCTGCGCGACGCCGGCGTCGACATGGAAAAACCCCATGCAGTCGACACCGCCCTCGACTATTTTGAAAGGCTGGTCAGCGAGCTCGACGAGCTACTTTAGTCCGTGAACCGTAGACTGTAGGTAAGAACTACAAAACCATCGCCCTCGCCCGGTGATTCTTCCTCCAGCTTCCAGCTTCCAGCCTCCAGCCTCCAGCCCCTGGATCCCCGCCATGCAACTCGGACTTGTCACCTATCAATGGGGCGCCGACTGGGACTTGCCCACGCTGCTTAAGAATTGCCAGCAGACGGGCTTCGCCGGCGTCGAATTGCGCACCACGCACAAGCACGGAGTCGAGCCGGCCCTCGATGCCCAACAGCGCAAGGAGGTCGCCGCGCGCTTTGCCGACTCCGGCGTCGAGCTGGTGGGCTTGGGCACCGCGTGCGAGTTTCATTCGCCCGACGCCGCCGAGTTGCAAAAGAACATCGAGCTTTCCAAGGACTTCATCCGGCTCTGCCACGACGTGGGCGGATCCGGCGTGAAGGTGCGCCCCAACGCGCTGCCGGCCGGCGTGCCGGTCGCGAAAACGCTCGAGCAGATCGGCAAGTCTCTCGACGAGTTGGCCGACTACGGCAGCGGCTACGGCGTGGAAATCCGCACCGAGATCCACGGCCGCGGCACCTCGGAGATCCCCAACATTCGCAAGATCATGGACGTCTCCAAGCATCCCGCCTCCAAGCTGTGTTGGAACTGCAACGACGCCGACTTGCACGGCGACGGATTGGCGGCGAATTTTGCCAGCGTGCAGGACCGCATCGGCACGGTGCACATTCACGACCTGATTTCCAGCTATCCCTGGATTGAATTGTTCGGCCTGCTAAAGGGCGCGAATTTCACAGGCTGGACCCTGCTCGAAGAGGGCACCACCACCACCGACCCCCTCCGCGTGATGAAGTACTATCGACTGCTGTGGGAGCGCATGGTGGCCTAGCGTCGCGTGGCTCAGTTCCCATGTCGCGACAATCCCCAAACGCCGCCGCCAGCCCGGGAAAGCGGGTAGTGGTTCACTTTGACGTCGCGCGTCAGGGATCGCCGAGACCAAGCTTCTCATCCAGCTCGGCTTTGCGGTGATAGAGTGCGTTGAAGTCGGGTGTCTTTGTGCCCTGACGTTTCTTGAATTTCCGCATGAATTCGACCCTGGCGCGAGCCCAGGCCATGGGGTTAGATGCCAATCGCATCGCTTTGGCCTGGGGCGAATTCCAATAGCCCCTTAGTTCGGCCAACTCCTCCGGCGTCAGAGGTCGCTGCGTAATGTGCTCCTCGAAAAGCTGAGGGTAACTTTCAAATTCTCGGTCCTCGCACATGGCCCCATTATAGCCCGGAAAAACGCGGCTTTTGCCCGGCGGCATCGCGGGGGGCTATAATTGCGTCGTGCGTGACGGTGCGGCCCAGAGCCGCGCCGCTGGCCCGGGCGAAATGCTGGTTAGCTTCCGCGCCGCACTGACCATCGACCATCTGCTTTCCAATCGACCACTCGACTTTTCGCGGAGAAGAATGCGACATGATGAGCAAGTGCCTTGGCGGTTTGGTTGCGTTGCTGCTGCTGCTTCCCCTGGCGGCCATGGCCCAGGATTACAAGGTGGAAGCCTTCGAGGGCGCGCCGCCGGACGGTTTGGCCGCCGACGTCGCCGCCGCGATCGGCGCCTCGGGCTTCAAGGTGCTGGATGCCGACGACAAGATCGTGTGTGAAATCTGGCTGGCCAAAGAGTGGCAGGTGGTCGACGGCTTCACCCCCAGCTCGACCGTGCTCTATCCGTTTCAGCCCGGCACGCTGGTCGGCGCGCTGCGGTTTCCGCGCAAGAGCGCCGACTTTCGCAATCAGGACATCAAGCGCGGCGTGTACACGTTGCGCTATGCGAATCAGCCGGTCGACGGCAATCACGTGGGCACGTTCGACACGCGCGACTTCTTCGTGATGCTGCCGGCCACCGACGACGCCTCGCCTGAGGCCCTGGCCGACGACAGCCTGTTTCCCTCCAGCGCCGAATCGGCCGGTTCGTCGCATCCGGCAATCATGCCGCTGTTGAAGGTCGCCAGCGACGGCGAGGTGCCCAGCATGCGGCACCTGGAAGAGCCCGACTGGTGGACCGCGCGATTTCCCGGCAAGACGGCCGCCGGCAAAGAACTGGTCGTCGAGCTGATCGTGGTTGGCAAGTCGCTCGAGTAATCCGCGCGAACAACGACGCGCCACGCCACGCACCAAGGAACCGTCATGCTCACGCGACCAGCGATCCTCTGCTCGCTCGCGCTGGTGGCCGCGATGGCCGGCATCGCCACGTGGCAGGTCGCAGGCGCAGAATCGGCGACGCAAGCCCCAAGCGGCGCAAAGCCGGCGACGCCACGCGACCAACCGCAGCCGCCCGATGCGAAAGCCGCGGCGCCCCAGCGCCCCTATATCACCGAGACAATCCAAGGGCAGGTCGTATGGCTGGAAGACGCTCTGAAGCAAGGCTTCGGCGTCACGACCGAGCCGGCGTCCGCCGAGTCGACCGTGGTCGTCGAGACGTCCGAGGGCAAGCTCTGGCCGCTGGTGCCCGACACGCGGGGGCGGGCCTTCGCCGTCGACGAGCGGCTGCGCAATCGCCCGTTGCAACTGCTGGTGCGCCGCTACGAGGACGTGCCCATGGTGCAAGTCATTCGCGTGTTCGAGCGTCGGGACGACGGCCTCTACGAAATCGATTATTGGTGCGACATTTGCGCCATTCCGATGTACATTCTCAAGCCCTGCGAGTGCTGTCAGGGCGAAACCCGGCTGCGCGAGACGAAGGTCGAGCTTCCCTAGGGTTTTCGGACGTGTCCGACCATTGGGGCGCGAAATGTGCCACTGGTGGCGCCCAGCCACCAGTGCGTCGCAACCGCGCCCCAGCACTGGTGCCCGCTCTCGCAGCCACCAGTGGCGCCCGAATTCGGATCTGAAACCGGCCCTTTCGGACAAACTTTTCGGGAATTCCCGCGGCGCTTGCCTTGCGCGCGCCGGCTGCTTATAACACCGGGGATTCTTCAGCCGAGTTCGTCGCGTGGCACGACCGAGCGTCCACGCCACTTTTTCCCCAATCATTGCAAGGGGGCAACCGTATGAGCAACGTCGGGAAACCTGCGCCCAACAAGTCCGGATTCAGCCGGCGCGCATTCTTGAAGGGTTCGGGCGCGGCAGCCGCCGCCTCCGCGCTCGCCACCGCGCCGGGCGTGGCCGAAGGCGCCGAAACCTCGCTGGTCGTCGGACCAGGCGGTTCCACCATCACGCTGGATGTCAACGGCCAGTCGCACAAGCTGGCAGTCGAGCCGCGCACCACGCTGTTGGAAGCGCTGCGTTACGGCTTGAACGTCACCGGCCCCAAGCCGATCAGCGTCGACGGCTCGAGCGGCGGCAGCACCGTATTGATCGACGGCAAGCCCGCCAGCGCCAACTCCGTGCTGGCGCTCGATTGCGTCGGCAAGAAAATCATCACGGCCGAGAGCCTCGCGGGCGACAAGCTCGATCCGGTGGCCGAGGCGTTCGTGCATCACGACGCGTCGCAGTGCGGCTTTTGCACGCCGGGCTTCGTCATCGCCGTGAAGGCCTTCCTGGCCAAGCACCCCAAGGCCACCGAAGCAGAGATTCGCGCCGGACTCAACGGCAACCTGTGCCGCTGCGGCACCTATGGCAACATCATTCCGGCGGTGCTCGACGTCGTGAAAGGAGCTGGCAATGGTTGAATATGTTTGGCCCGATCGCAAAGACGTCTCGGTGCTGGGGGGCAGCCACGACAAGATCGATGGCCCCGCCAAGTGCACCGGCACCGCCAAATACTCTTACGACATCAATCCGCCCAAGATGGCGATGGCGCGCGTGCTGGGCTGTCCGCACGCGCACTGCAAGCTGAAGAGCATCGACACCGCCGCCGCCGAAAAGATCAAGGGCGTGGTGGCCGTGCGAGCGCTCAAGAACGCCGGCGATGAAATCAAGTGGCAAGGCGACCTGATCGCCTGCGTCGTCGGCGAAACCGACGGCGCCGCCGTCGAAGGACTGGCCGCCATCAAAGCCGAGTACGAACCGCTCGACGTGTTCGTCGACGAGGAAGACCTGGCCGCGGCCGAAAAAGCCGGCCGCGCCAAAAAGGGCGCCGGCAAGGTGCAGCTCGAAAAAGAGCCCGGCGACGGCGAGGACGAAGCCGAATTCGAAGAGAAAGAGCTGGCGCGGTTGTTCAAGGAAGCAGCCGCCGTGGTCGACGGATACTACGGCATTCGGGCCATCACCCACATGTGCCTGGAAACGCACGGCTCCACCGCCGAGTGGAAGGACGGCAAAGTCACCTCGCACCTGTCGACGCAAAACGTCTCGGGCACGGCCGGCCAGATCGGCGGACCGCTGGGACTGACCGCCGACGACGTCACCGTGCACTGCGACTATATCGGCGGCGGTTTCGGCAGCAAGTTTGCCGCCGACAGTTGGGGCGTGCTGGCCGCCAGGCTCGCCAAGGAGCTCGATCGACCGGTGAAGCTGATGCTCGATCGCGATCTGGAATTGAAGATCGCCGGCGCGCGTCCGTCGGGCTTCGCCAACGTCAAGGTGGGCGCCAATTCCGAGGGCGTGCTCACCGTCTGGGACTCGCACCATTGGACGACCGGCGGGCCCGAAGGCGGCGCGCTGTCGCAGGACGTCATGCCCTATGTGATCGTGCCCCCCAACTTCCGCCGCAAGACCACCAACGTCAGCACCAACACGGGGCCGACCCGAGCCTGGCGAGCGCCTAACCATCCGCAAGGTTGCGCCCTCTCGCAAACCGCGGTCGACGACGTCGCGGCCAAGCTGGGCATGGACAGCCTGGAAGTGTTCCGCCGCAACCTGATCAACGTGCCCGAGGCGCGGCGCAAGCTGTACGAAGAAGAGATGACCATCGCCGCCAAGTTGATGGATTGGCAGGCCAAGTGGCACCCGCACGGCAAGGGCAAGGCCAACGGCTCGGTGGTCACCGGCATGGGCATGGCCATGCACACCTGGCAAGGCGGCGGACATCCCTCCAGTTGCCGCGTGAAAATCCATCCCGACGGCGGGCTGGAATGCTTCCTGGGCAGCCAGGATCTGGGCACCGGCACGCGCACGGTCATCGCCACAGTGTTGGCCGAAACGTTCGGCCTGCCCATCGATGCCGTGAAGGTGAACATCGGCAGCTCGAAGTATCCGCCCAGCGGTCCTTCGGGCGGCAGCACCACGGTGGGCGGCGTGAGCGAATCGAGCCGGCACGCCGGTCTCGACGCCTTGGCGCAGCTCAACGAAAAGGTCGCCGAAAAGCTCGGCGCCAATGCCGACGACCTGGTGGCCAAAGGCGGACGCATCTTCGACAAGAACGACACCAATAAGGGCCTCGCTTGGAAAGAGGCTTGCAGCCTGTTGGGCATGAACCCGCTGGAAGTCACCAGCCGGGGCGCGCCGGGACGCAACAGCAAGCTTTCCAGCTCCGGCGTCGGTGGCGTGCAAATGGCCGAAGTGGCCGTCGATCGCGAGACCGGCGAAGTGCGCATGAAAAAGTTCGTCGCCGTGCAGGACATGGGCCTGGTCGTCAATCGCAAGACGGCCGAAAGCCAGATCCTGGGCGCCTTGATCATGGGTATAGCCTTCTCGCTCTTCGAAGAGCGGATCATGGATGCCAAGACGGGCGCGTTCTTGAATGCCGAAGTGGCCGACTACAAGTTGCCCCGCCTGGGCGACATCGGCGAGCTGGTCGTGGAAATCTACGAGCCCGACGAAGAGCGGGCGCGCGGCGTGATCGGTTTGGGCGAGCCGCCGGTGATCGGTCCCGGCGCCGCGATTTCCAACGCGGTGTGCAACGCCCTGGGCGTGCGCGTGCCGGTGCTGCCGATGACCCCCAAGCAGGTTCTGGATACCTTGAAAGCGAGGAATGCCTGATGAAAGCCTTCGAATATGCATCGCCCCGCAGCGAAGAGGAAGCCGTCGAGCTCCTCGCGCACTCGGGAACCAGCGAGGTCCTGGCCGGTGGCACCGACCTGATGGGCCTGATGAAGAAAATGATCATCACGCCCGACCGCGTGGTGAGCTTGAGCCGCGTCGAATCGCTCAAGGCGATTCAAGCCGACTCGCAAATGTTCCGCATCGGCGCCATGGCCACGCTGGACGACGTGCTCGAGCATCCGGCCACGCGCAACTATCCCGCGCTGCTCCAAGCGCTCCAAGCCCACGGCAGCCTGCAGATGCGCTCGCAAGGCACGCTGGGCGGAGAGCTGTGCCAGCGGCCGCGCTGCTGGTATTTCCGCAACGGCAACGGGCTGTTGACCAACCGCGGCCGTCACGTCGCCGAAGGGGACAACCGCTTTCACGCCATTCTCGACAACGCCGGACCGGCCAAGTTTGTTTGCCCGTCGCGCGTGGCGCCCGCCCTGATCGCGCTTTCGGCGTCGGTCCGCGTCCTCGGGCCCGAGCCGGGGGACGAAACCGAAATGCCTTTGGAGCTGCTGTTCCGCACGCCCAAGCACGAGGGCCAGCGCGAGCATGACTTGCTGGCCAACCAGTTCGTGGCCCAGATCGTGCTGCCGGCCGTCGATGGCCGGCTGAGCGCCTCGTACGAAGTGCATCACGACGCCGGCGGGCAGGACTATCCGCTGCTTGCGGCAGCCGCGTCGCTCGCCATGCGCGGTGGCGTCGTGGCCGATGCTCGCATCGTGCTCGGGCAAGCGGCGCCCACGCCGTGGATGTCGCGCGAGGCCATCGACGCCATTGTCGGCCGGCCGATCACGCCGCAAACGGCCGAAGCTGCCGGCGAAGCCGCGGTGAGCGTGGCCACGCCCTTGTCGCACAACGAGTACAAGGTGCAACTGGCCAAGGTCGCCGTCAAACGCGCCCTGCTGAAGGCCGCCGGACTCGAAACGGGAGGATTTTGTTGATTGCCGGGCAACCTTGCCTTGCGATTCTGGCCGGACTCGCGCGAAATCGGACGCCCGTTGGTCGCCCCTCGCGTAATTCCAATTGAGGACTTAATAAGCATGGCCTACTCTCGCTCGTTCGATGAGCTCAGCGGTCCGTTGCAGCCGGTCTGCCGGCACCTGCGCTCCAAGGCGATTTACGTCGCGGGCCAGTTAGAGCCGCCCGCCGACCTGGAAGAAACCGGCAGCAGCCACTGCTGGTGCAACCACACCCAGCACGTGATGGGCCCCGACAACCAAATGGTCGAGCGCCGCGACTGCAACGCCAACCGCACCTGCTACGAAGGCTCGCTGTAGTTCACGCCTTCGTCCCTCGCGGGAGAGGGCCGAATACCGCGGTGGGTGGCCCAGACAACTTGTTGTCTGGGTCCCGGAGGGACAAGAGGCGTCGCTGCCCACCCCGGTCTCTCTGAGTAATCACTCGCGTGTTCGCAGCGCCTCTTGTTGCTTCGCAACCCAGACACCGTGCCGGTGTCTGGGCCACCCAGCGCCTCCATCGGCAACCGCCCCCGACGCAGCGGCAGCGCCCGCCGCTACCCCATCAACCCAGCAATCGGGTCCGCGTGATACACGAAGTGCGGGCGGTTGGCGTGGTCGTGCCAGGCTAGCTCGCGCGGGATGCCCAGCGCCTGATAGATCGTGGCGGCCATGTTCTCGGGCGTTTGCGGATTGGCGGCCGGAAAGGCGCCATTCTTGTCCGTCGAGCCAATGACCGTGCCGCCGCGCACGCCGCCGCCGGCGAACCACACGGTTTGGGTGCCCCAGTGGTCGCGCCCCGGCTTGGCATAGTGCTGCGGCAACAGCGAAATCTTCGGCGTGCGCCCCATCTCGCCGGCCATCACGATCAGCGTCTCGTCCAATAGCCCGCGATCCGCCAAATCGTCGAGCAAAGCCGACACGGCCCGATCGGTCGGCGGAAACAAGAAGTCCTTCAAGTGCGGGAAGGCGTTGCCGTGGGTGTCCCACGTTTCGTCGTTGCCCAGGTTCACTTGCACCATGCTGACCCCGGACTCGATCAACTGCCGGGCGATCAGGCAACTCCAGCCGAACGTGTTGCGGCCGTATCGGTCGAGTACCTTGGGATCGGCGTTGTCGATGCGAAACGCCTGCTGCGTCTTCGGATCGGCCAGCAGCGACACGGCGCTTTGCCGATAGCGGTCGAAGTCTTCGTTCTCGGCGGCGCGCTCCAGCCGCTCCGCTTGCCGCCCGATGCTGTTCAACAGCGCCAGCCGGTCGCCGAACCGCGACGAGTCCAAGCCCTCGGGCAATGCCAGGTTCGGCGCTTCGAACGCGGTGTCCTTGGGATTCAAGCGGCCCGTGGCGTGATGAAAGCCATATTCGGGCCACGCCCCATAAGCCGTGGCGCTAAAGCGGCAGTAGCTGACGAACATGGGGTTGCGATGACCGCCCATCTCGCCAGCGAACTGCCCGGGGATCACGCGCCCCTCGCGATGGATGAGCACCTCGGGCAGCACCACCGCCGGCGGCACGTTGTTCTTGGAACGGCACACCGCGTGGGCGATCGCCGCCATGCTCGGCCAGTCGCCCGGCTTCGGCTTGCTGGAGTCGAAGCCCGGCGGCAAGGTGGCCCGGCCGGTGAGCATCAACAGGTGGCCCGCCGAATGCTCCGGATAGCCGTGGTGCAGCGAGCGGACCAAGGCCCACTGCTGGCTGCGCGCGGCCAGCATGGGCAGGTGCTCGCAAATCTGGATGCCCGGCGTGCTGGTGGAAATCGGCTTGAACTCGCCGCGGATGCCGTCGGGCGCCTCGGGCTTCATGTCGAAGCTGTCGTGCTGCCCCAGCCCTCCGGACAGAAACAGATAGATCACCCGCTTGGCCTTGGGCGCGGCGATCTGTTCCGAAGTCGCGGCCAACGCCCGCAAGCCGGCCAGGTGATTCATGCCCAGCCCCAACAGCCCGATCGCGCCGGCCTGAATCGCCGTCCGCCGCGAAACGCGCAAGTGCTCGGGCAGCGAAGGATGCGTCGCGGGGTGCATCGGCAGGTCCCCAAAAGGCAGGCAAAACGGGCGGTGGCCCACGTCAGGCCGGAATCTACCTTACCCATTGATGGGCACCGATGCAAGAAAGCGGCGAGGGGGCGGTTTCGACAGCATCACAGCATCCGCCGCATCGCATTAAGCAGCGTGCTCAGCGCGAAGATGGCGATCAACATCACCAGGAAGCTGGGAATCGGAGGCCATTTGCGGCGCACCAAATAGGCCACGGCGGCGCAGGCGATGGCGATCAGAAACAGCGTGTGCAGCGCGGTTCCCATCGTGATCAGCAACGGAGCATCGGGCGTGGACAACGCCACGCTGGTTATCGGCAGCACCACTGCCAAAAAGATCCCGATGCCAAGCTTCACCTGCGGCGGAATCGCAGCCAGGCGCCGGGCGAGGGGACCGGGAGGCGCCGGCTCTTCGTCGTTCCCTTGCGCGTCGCTCGGATAGAACAGCCACGACAAGGGGATCGCGAACCACAATAGCGCCGCCCCGGCCACGAAGTGGATCGCCGAGGCGCCGGCCAGCGACCAAAGTATCTGGGGCAGGTCCCCAAAGCGGGCGCCGCCCGATCGCGAAACGATTTGCAGAAAAGGCGCGATCGACGCGCAGCCGTTGATCAGCTCCCAAATGCCCAACACCCGCAACAACACGACGAACAGCTCTCGAGGTTTCATGCAGGCGCTCCGAAGCGCGACCAGGTGAGGGCCACGCGCTGGCGAGGTTTCCTATCCCGCCGCGATTGTAGCAGCGCAGCGGGCACAAGTGGCAGCGATCGGTGCTTCCAATTTACCCGCGATCCGCGGGTGGCCCAGACACCGGCACGGTGTCTGGGTTGCGAAGCAACAAGAGGCGCAACGCGACGCCGACGCATCGTGCGACTGTGCAACAATCTGGCTCGCATCTCCTCTTGTCCCTGCGGGACCCAGACAAGCAAGTTGTCTGGGCCACCCAAAGGCACTCACTGCTCGTCGATGCGCTTCCGCACTTCCAAGGCCATCCGCTCGAACACGTCGCCCCACTCGCCCCAGGCCGCTTGCCGGAACAAGCGCATCGTCGGATACCAAGGGCTGTCGTCGCGCTCCAGCATCCAGCGCCAGTCGGGCACACAGGGCAGGGCGGTCCACACCGGCACGCCCAGCGCCCCGGCCAGGTGCGCGGGCGCCGTGTCGCTCGAAATCACCAGGTCCAGGTTCTGCATCACGGCCGCCGTGTCGGCAAAGCTTTCCAACTGCGAGCTCAAATCCACCAGCGGCCACGCGCCGGCCACCGCGGCAATCTGCTCCACGCCCGCGTGCTTTTGCAGGCTCACCAGTTGCACGCCCGCCAGCTTCGCCAACGGCGCCAACGCGGCCAACGGAATCGAACGATAGCGATCGTCCGGAAACCGCGGATTCCCTTGCCACACGATGCCGACGCGAAACCCCGTCGAGTCGCCCCGTTGCTCGCCCAATCGCTCGCGCCAGCTCTCCACAAGCGCCGGATCGGCGAACACGTACGGCACGTTGGCCGGTATCGTTTCGTAAGTCGTGCCCAACCGATACGGCAAGCTCAACAGCGGCACGCAAAAGTCCGCCTCCGGCGTCGCGGTCTCCGGCGCAATCCACTCATCCACGCCCGGCGTGCGATGTAATGCCGCGTGCAGCAGGGCAGGGCATTCGACGATCACGCGCGCCGCCTGCTCCTTGACCAGCGCCGCATAGCGAATGAACTGGAATGTGTCGCCCAGCCCTTGCTCGGCGACCAGCACGATCGTGCGGCCCGCCAGCGGCTCTCCCTGCCACAGCGGCCAACGCGATTTGAAGCCGCCGTAGTCGCGCGACCGGAACCGCCACTCGTACTCCGGCAATCCGTCCGCAAAATCCTCACTCAACAACAGCGCGGCCGAGCGATTGTGATGCGCCTCGGCATAGTCGGGCTTAAGCGCAATCGCTTGCTCGAACTGCTCGATGGCCGAGGCGATGCGGCCTTGCTTCAATAGCGCGAGGCCCAGGTTGTAGATCGCGTCAACATGGTTGAGCTGCTGGTCGATCACCTGCCGATAGCAGACCTCGGCCTCGGCAAAGCGGGCTTCGGCAGCCAAGGCGATGCCCAGGTTGTTGCGAGCCTCCGTCGAGTCGGGCTTGAGACGCAGCGCCTGTTCCAGCACGTCGATCGCCTCGGCCGGTTTGCCTTGGCGCGTCAGGGCGCCGCCCAGGTTGAGATACGCTTCGGCAAAACGGCCGCGCAGCTCGATCGCCCGGCGAAACAAGCCCACGGCCTCCTCCAACTCGTTCCGCGCCAGACACGCCACGCCCAGGTTGACGCAGGTTTCCGCCGAGTCGGGCTTCTGCCGCAACACTTCCCGGTATTCAGTCTTGGCGTCCTCGAGCCGTCCCAGTTGGGCCAGCACGGCGGCCAGCTCGAAGCGCAGCGCGGGATCGTTCGGCCTGGCGCACACCAAGTGTTGCCAATGCGGCAGCGCCTCGTCCGGGCGGCGATCTTCGTTGAGCGCCTTGGCCAGCTCGCTGTGCGCCCGCAACGAATCGGGCGCCAGTGCCAACACGCGTCCAAAGGCGGCGATCGCTTCCTGCGGCTGACCGTTGCGCAATAGCGCTTCTGCCATGTTCAGATACGTCACCGCCTGGTTGGGTTGAATGGCCAGCGCCCGTTGAAAGCTCTCGATCGCCTCGGCGTAGCGGCCTTGCTTGCCCAGCAGCACGCCGTGGTTGTCCAGCGCGGCATGATGCTGGCCACTGATGCGCAGCGCCTCGTTCAGATGCTGCTCGGCCTCTTCGAAGCGGTTCAGATTGATGCACACCGCGCCCAGCAGGTTCCAGGCGTCGGCGTTCTCCGGCTCGGCGGCGGCAACCTGCCGATACACTTGCTCGGCCTGATCGAACTGCCCCGCCCGGTGAAGCTCCAATCCAGCGGCAAGGGTCGGAAGCGAAGTCGACATGGCCATGGTGCGTTCGCCGGGGAATGATTGAGCAAGGCTGATTCTCAAATATAGGCTTTGAAGTGCAGTCGTCACGCGCGGCGCAGGCCGAAAAACCGGCCGAACAATCCGGCAAACAACCCGGCAATACTGGTATTTTGGGGGCTTCGCCGGCCGTGTTCCTGCCGTATGCTTCCGTTGCGGACGAACCGCGCGCCACTCACCCCCAGGGGGCGCCGCCCGCTTTCGCGCCCCGTTATCGCAGCAGCATCGCGAACCTCATGGCTCCAGCTCCCACCAATCGCGCCTTTGGCGCCCCGGGCATTGCGCCGCGTTGGACGCGCGGCAACAAGGACGCCATCGGCACGGCCTATTCAACGTCGAGCCGCATCTGGTTTTCGCTGGCCGCGGGCATCGTGACGGAAACCTACTATCCCACGATCGATAGCCCGCAGATTCGCGACCTGCAATACCTGGTCAGCGACGGGCGGACGTTCTTCCACGACGAGCGCCGACATTTGGAGTGCGAGGTCGAATTGCTTTCGCCGTATGCGCTCGGCTACCGGCTGACGAACACCTGTCGCGACAAGCCGTATCGAATCGTCAAGGAAGTGATCACCGATCCGCACCATCCCTGCCTGCTCGTGCGCACCTGGCTGGAAGGGGACGACGAGCTGTTGCCGCAATTGCGGTTGTTCGCGCTCTTGGCGCCGCACCTGGAAGTTTGCGGCGCCGGCAACACCGGCTATCTCGACACGGTGGGCGCCTACGACGTGCTGATGGCCCACAAGGGCAGCACCTGGGCCGCGCTGGGCGCCACCAGCCCGTTCTTGCGGCGCAGTTGCGGCTATGTGGGCTTTAGCGACGGCTGGACCGACCTGCACGACAACTTCGAAATGGATTGGCAGTTCGACCTGGCCGACAACGGCAACGTGGCCTTGATGGCCGAGATCGATCTGACGCGCTCGCGCGAGTTCACGCTGGCGCTGGCCTTTGGCTCCAGCGAGCACGCCGCGCAAACCACGCTCGTGCAAACGCTCAACACGCCGTTTGCGGACATGCGGCAACGGTATATCGACGAGTGGCAGCGCACCTGCGCTCACGTGCACGACAACGACGCTTTTACCGGCGACGCCGGCTGCCTGTGGCGGCGCAGTCACTCGGTCCTCCTGGCACACGAGGACAAGCAGTTTCCCGGCGCCACCATCGCCTCGCTCAGCATTCCCTGGGGCGATTCGAAGGGCGACGACGACTTGGGAGGCTATCACCTCGTCTGGCCGCGCGACATGGTGCACACCACCACCGCGCTCTTGGCCTCGGGCAATACCGACACGCCGTACCGGGCGCTGATCTACCTGGCCTGCACCCAGTGCGAGCACGGCGGCTTCTATCAGAATTTTTGGATCGACGGCCAACCCTACTGGACCGGCGTGCAGTTGGACCAGGTGTCGTTCGCCGTGCTGCTGGCCTGGCGGCTGCACCGGGCCGGGGCGCTGCGCGAATTCGACCCTTACCAGATGGTGCGGCGGGCAGCGACCTTCCTGGTGTTGCACGGGCCGGCCACGGCGCAGGAACGCTGGGAAGAGAACAGCGGCTACTCGCCTTCCACCTTGGCCGCCAACATCGCCGCGCTGCACTGTGCCGCGATGATGGCCGCCGAGCGCGGCGACCTGGCCGTCTCGCAATACCTGCACGACTATGCCGACTTCGTCGAAAGCCACGTCGAGCGCTGGACCGTCACCACGCAGGGCACGCTGGTCAACGGCATCCCACGCCACTTCATTCGCATCTTGCCGGTCGACCTGGCAAACCCCGAGGCCAATGAAGATCCGAACCAGGCGCTTTTGCTGCTCAAGAATCAGCCGCCGGGCCAGCCCTACGTCTTTCCGGCCAAGGAGATTGTCGACGCCGGCTTTCTGGAACTGGTGCGCTACGGCATTCGCAAGCCGGGCGATCCGCTGGTCGAAGACTCGCTGGCCGTGATCGATCGGCTGTTGAAAGTCGACACGCCGCTGGGCCCCTGTTGGCGGCGCTACAACCACGACGGCTACGGCCAGCGCGACGACGGCGGACCGTTCGATGGTTGGGGCCAGGGTCGGCCCTGGCCGCTCTTGACCGGCGAACGGGGCCACTACGAGCTGGCGGCCGGCCGCGATCCCATGCCGTACATTCGCGCAATGGAAGCGTTTGCCGCCGGAGGACTGCTGCCCGAGCAAATCTGGGACGGGCCCGACATTCAACGCGAACGGCTGACGATGGGCAGCTCGACCGGCGCAGCGATGCCGCTGGCTTGGGCCCATGCCGAGTACATCAGCCTGGTGCGGTCGGCGGCCGATGGCCAGGTGTTCGACTTGCTGCCCACCTTGGCCGAGCGGTACCAGTCGGGCAAAGGGCGCCGCGATCTGGAAATCTGGAAGCAGAATCGCCACGCCCGTTCCATCGCGCCCGGCATGACCCTGCGGGTGCAAGCGCCGGCGCCGTTCGTGCTGCACTGGACCAACAGCGAGTGGCAACAGGTTCACGATGCGCACGCCGGCGGCACGCCCTTGGGCATCTACTACGTCGATATCCCCGTGCTCCGCGGCCAGCAGGCGCCAATCCGCTTCACCTTCTTCTGGCCCGCCGAAAACCGCTGGGAAGGCCGCGACTATCAAACCACGATCGAGCTGCCCGGCTAAGCATACTCAGCGCCCCGTGCATCGCGTGTCGTTCCTGGTGCCATGCTCACACGCCGCGACAGCGGAGGGTGAGCATGCCCATCATCAACGCTCGCCGTGAAGGCGCAGCGCCCCGCCAATCCTCCTCGGCCCAACCACGTTCGCGGCTCGTTTCGGTCGGTCGGCTTGCGCCGGTCAGACGCATTATGTGCCGCGCTCGTTCGCTAAAGGATGCACAAGCCGCACTTGGGGTCGCCCCTCTAGAGTCGGCGCGCGTGGAAATCCGATCAATCAGGTGTCGTCGGCGCGACGCGCCGGCGGCGCCATCCTGAATCGACTCCTCCCGCCTCCCGATCTCATTTGAGAAAGGTGTTCGCTTGAAAACGCCGTTGCGTGTGTTGCTGCCGGTTTACAATGCCGAGCACCGTCTGCCAGAGGGGGTGGTCAGCGTTTTGGAAGTCTTGCCCGAATTTGCCGATCGTTTCGAGCTGGTGATCATCGACGACGGCTCCACCGACGACACGGCCGAAACGGCCCGCTCGCTGGCGGCGCAGTTTCCGCAGGTCAGCGTGATTCGCCATCCGGTGCGACTGGGACTGGGCGAGGCGATTCAAACCGGTCTGGACGAAGCGGCAGCCGAGATCATCCTGTTCGGCAATGGCGCCTACGAGCTCGACCTGGACGATTTGCGCACGTTGTGGCGATTGCGCGATACGGAACGCGAGACGACGCAAGCCGCCAGGCTGCTCGCATCGCCCGGCAAAAAGACGACAAGGCCTCGCGCCGGCCTGAAGCTCCCCTTGTCGAAGTTGCCCCAGCAGCTCGGCTTTCAAATGATCCACCGCAGCACGTTCGACGAGCTGCGCCTGTCGCAAGCCATCGACGCCATCGCCCGCATCGATCGCACGACCCCCGTCGCCCCCTCCGGCAAGACCAATCGCCCCAACTTCCTCGACCGCGTCAAGCGACTCGCTCTGGGCGAGTAGAATCCCGTAGCCTCGACTCTTGCACTCGGCTTCCTCACGCCGGGTGGCCCAGACACCGGCACGGTGTCTGGGTTGCGAAGCAACAAGAGGCGATGCGCACCCGCACTCCGCCGCATCTGAGAGCGCGCCAGGTTCGGTTTACCTCTGCCCGCCGGACCTCGGACAACTAGTTATCCGAGCAGCCCGCCAAGAAAACTCGACACCCCTCACGCCCGCAACTGCGCCCCGTGCGCGTTCGCGCACGCCGCCACCACCCGCTCGCGAATGCGGTCGGCTTCCTCGCCGGTCAGCGTGCCTTGACGCCAGCGGAGCGTGAGCGTGAACAGCAGGCTCTTCTTGCCAGGGCCCAGGCGGTTGGCGTCGCGATAGACGTCCTGAAATGCGATCGACTCGCCGTGCGGCGCAGCCGCGGCGCGGACCGTTTCCTCCACGTCGGACCAGCGGATCGCTTCGTCGACCACCAGGTTCACGTCGCGGGTTACCGCCGGATAGGTCGGTATCTCGCCGCACTGCGGTACCAGGTTGGCAATCTGCCGTAGGGTCGAGAAGTTTAGCTCGGCCACGGTGCTCGGCCCACGCAGCTCGAATTGCGCAAGGCCGGCGGCGCTGACCGCGCCCAGATAGCCCAACAATAGCTCCCGGCGATCGACGTGTGCCCACAGCTCGGCGGAGCGATCCGCGTCGAGAAGATCCTGCCTGGTCGCGCGCACGCTGATCGTCGCCGCCGGGTTGAGCGTGGCAACGAGCGTTTCGATCGCTCCCTTGACCGCCAGGTAATCGCCGCCGCTGGTGAGCGCGACGGTCATCTCCTCGACGGGCAGCTTGTCCCCCTGCGGCAGATAAACGTGGGCGATCTCGAACAACTCGATCACCGGGTTCGACAGCGATTCGTTCGTCTGCCGCGCGCCGAGCAGACTCGGCAC
>JBBDYK010000185.1:23452-34417 GCA_040901665.1 Pirellulales bacterium
ACGATGCTGCGCCGCAATTGATCGGCCCGCCGCAGCACTGGCGTGTTGGCCCGCAAGGCGGGCGCGTCCGTCCAAGGGCTGAAAGCCGTTGACCAGGGGCCCTCGACGGCGCTGGTGGTCATGGCTTCGTCGAAGCCGGCCGCGGTGAGCACCTGCCGCGTCTTGGCCAACACGCGATCGGCCTCAGTGCGATGGCTGGTGGCCATCGGCACGCTGACGTCCTCGGGAATCTTGTCGTAGCCGTAAACGCGCGCGACTTCCTCGATCAGGTCGATCTCGCGCGCCAAGTCGCGGCGCCAGGACGGCGGCACGACGGTTACTTTAGCTTCATCGGCCTGTTGCTCCTGGTTGCCCAGCGCTGCGAGAATCTCGCGGGCTTCCACCGGCGGCACGTCGATCCCCAGCACGCGCTTCAGTTGCGCGAAACGCAGCGTGATCGGCGCACGCGGCTGCGGCTTCTCGCCCGCATCGAGCACGCCCGCGGCCAGTTCGCCGCCCGCCAGCTCCAGTATCAATTCGCACGCGCGGCGGCTGGCCCAGTCGACCCCCTCCGGATCGAGGCCGCGCTCGAAGCGATACGACGAATCGCTGTGCAGGTTGAGTGCCCGGGCCGTGTTGCGAATCGACATCGGGTCGAAGGCGGCGCTTTCGATGAGCAACTCGCTGGTGGCGGCCGATACTTCGGTATCGGCTCCACCCATCACGCCCGCCAGGCCGACCACCCGCTCGGCATCGGCGATGACGCAGGTGGTGGGCTCCAGCGCGTACGCCTTATGATTGATCGCCAGGAAGTTCTCCCCCTTGGTGGCCTGGCGGACGATGATCTGCCGGCCCTTCAGCTTCGCCAGATCGAAGGCGTGCAGCGGCTGTCCGCATTCGAGCATCACGTAGTTGGTGACGTCGACCACGTTGTTGATCGTGGCCACGCCCAGCGTGGTCAACCGCCGCACCAGCCACGCGGGACTCGGTCCCACCTTGACGCCCCGCAGCACGCGGGCCGTATAACGCGGGCACTCGCGCGGATTCTCGACGCGCAGCTTGGCCAGCTCGCCAAGTTCGGTCGTGCCTGCCTTCGGCTTTGCGGCCGGAACTTCCAGCGGACGGTCGAACAGCACGGCCGCCTCGCGCGCGATTCCCAAATGGCCCAGGCAGTCGGGCCGGTTGCTGGTCACTTCCAGGTTGATTGCAACGTCGTCGCCGACGGCGTACGTCTCTTCGTGATTCAAGCCGGCCATCATCAGCCGCTCGGCCAATTCGGCCGGCGTCATGTCCAGCGTCACGTACTGCTTGAGCCAATCCCAGGAAACGATCATGGACAGCGTCTGCTCGGGCGATGCGGCGAAAGATGGATGCGGATACGGCTTGCGTAGTTAAAACTGGTGCAGAAAGCGCACGTCGTTGCGATAAAAGTCGCGAATGTCCTTCACACCGTGGCGGCGGGCGCAAACGCGCTCCACGCCGATGCCAAAGGCAAAGCCCGTGACTTCCTCAGGATCGTAGCCCACGGCCTTCAGCACGTTGGGGTCGACCATGCCGGCGCCCCCCATCTCGATCCAGCGAATGGCGCCGCCGGCAGCCGTGTCGTGCCAGCTCATGTCCACCTCAACGCTCGGTTCGGTGAACGGGAAGAACGAAGGGCGAAAGCGAATGTGTACGTCGCCTCCCAGGAAGCTGGCGGCAAACAAGCGCAGCACGCTCTTCAAGTCGGCCATCGTTACGTGCCGATCGACCAGCAAGCCTTCGATCTGGTGGAACATCGGATAGTGCGTGGCGTCGGCCGTGTCGGGCCGATAGACGCGGCCCAGCGAAATCACGCGCACTGGCGGCGGCGTGCTCTCCATGACCCGAATCTGCACGGTGCTGGTCTGGCTGCGCAACAACAGCGGCTGACCGGTCGACACGCCGGCCGCCGACAAATAGAAATTCTCCAGCGGGTCGCGGGCCGGGTGCGACGCGGGGATGTTCAGCGCCTCGAAGTTGTGCCACTCGTCTTCGATCTCGGGCCCCACCGCAACGGTGAAGCCCAGCCGGCCCATGATGTCCTTCAACTCGTCGACCGTCTGCGTGATCGGGTGCAAGTGACCCAACCGCGGACGCCGGCCGGGCAGCGTGGGGTCGAAGGTCTCGCCGGATTTCGATGGGCTGGCGCCGCCGGCAAGCCGCTCTTGCGCAGCGGCGAAGGCCGCTTCGATGGCCGACTTTACTTCGTTGAATCGCTTGCCGGCCGCCGGCTTGTCGGAACCAGGCACCGTGCCGAGTTGCTTCTGCACGGCCTTGATCTGGCCGCTCTTGGCGCCGAGAAACTCGACGCGGGCTGCTTCCAGCGCGTCGGCATCGGCGGCCGCGCTAAAGGCAGTTCCGGCAGCCGCGGCCAGAGCATCGAGTTGTGCCAGGAAGTCTTCGAGAGCCATGGCGGGCAGTCGTTGCCAGTCGAGAATTCTCCCCGTCCCTCGCGCCGGGATAAGGAGGTGGAACGCTTGCAAAAAACAAGGGAGAGCCGCGGCGAACCGCTCTCGGGGCCGCGACTCTCCCAATGGATCTCGCACGCTCACGCGCCATCGCGCGCCAGGCGTGCTGCTCTTAGGCGGCCAACGCTTCCTTGACGCGGGCAAAGACGGCGTCGAACCCGGCCGGATCATTCACGGCCATCTCGGCCAGCGACTTGCGGTCGAGACCCAGGTTCGCCTTCTCCAGGCCGTGAATGAATTCGCTGTAGCGCAGTCCGCGTTCGCGGGCCGCGGCGTTGATGCGAATGATCCACAGCTTGCGGAACTCGCGCTTGCGGTTGCGGCGGTCGCGAAACGCATACACGCCGGCCCGCACCAGCGTTTCCTTGGCGGTGCGGAGCATGTTGCCGCGTCCGCCGCGGAAGCCTTTGACTTTCTTGAATAGCCGGCGCTTGGCTTTGTTGCGCGCGGCGCCTTTGGTAGTACGCATGGTCGTTCACCTGCCGTCATCTGCCGCACGTCCAGGCCCCCGCTCAATAAACTTGAGCAAGCGTTGTACCGCCCGCGTGCGTGGTTGAGCCGGCGCTCGTCAGAGCTCGCCGACCCATTAAGCCCTCCGGCCGTCAGGCCGTCTTGGGCGAGTTTCGTCTGTTTAGTAGCTGTTTCCGGCGAGCATGGTCTTGATTTGCGTCGTGAACTCTTCGGCCAGCACGGTGGTGCCGCGCAGCATGCGCTTGCGCTTGTGGGTCATGCGCGCCGCCAGGTGGCTCGTGCCGCTCTGGCGATGCTTGACCTTGCCGTTGGCCGTGACGCGAAATCGCTTCTTGACGCCTTTGTGAGTCTTTTGCTTTGGCATGGTAGTCAGCCGGTTGCTGGAAGTTTTCAGACCGCTGCAAAGTACGTTCGGCACGCAGCCGGTCCGCTCATCAAACTGAATCCATCATTATAGGGCCCCCGGCCAAATGCGAAAGGGTGGTTTTTCACGGGGTTTTGGGGGCCGCAGGAGGCGCGTAGGGCGTCACATGCATCCTCGGCTCCACCCCAAGCTCACCGGCGTCGTGTGACACACGGCACGGCAATGCTGACGCTTGCCGCACCGTCGCTCAACTCTCCGGCTTCGGTGGCTGCGTGCCGTACTTGGCTTCGTAGCGGGCAGCGAACGTGGCTTCCAACTCCGGATGACAGACGAAGCATTGCGAGTCGGGGCGGTCGTGCTCCTTGCACCAGTCGCCTTTGCGCTGAAAGTCCGCGGCCAGCTTGGCGTCGCACAATCCGCACTCTTCCTCCGGCACGCCGTGCTCGGGACACCACCAGCCGCTGTGATCGTCGCTGGCTTCCGCGGTTTTGGCGCCGTCTGCGGGTGGATCGGTCGCGGCGCTCGGCGCAACTTCACTCGGGGCACAGCCCCACGCGGCGGTCAGTACGAGTGCGGCAAAGAAAAGCGTGGCGGGGAACATTGCTCTCATCGATTCAGTCCTTCATTCGTGAAAAGTTGCAACACAGTAGTTAATTTCCGCTCATGCATTCGCAGGCGCCGCGGTTTCTTGAAATTCGCTGTCAACGTTGGCGTGAACCGACGCGGACTTCTTTTGCGCAAGCGGTGCGTTGAACACCAGGTACAGCACGCGCAGCACCAACAGCGACATCACCATCGCGCCGATCACGCCGCCGATCACCACCGTGGCCAGCGGGCGCTGCACCTCGGCGCCCATGCTGTCGCTCAACGCCATCGGCAGAAAGCCCAGGCTCGCCACCAGCGTCGTCATCAGCACGGGCCGCAACCGCGTGATGGCGGCCTGCGTGACCGCTTCGTCCAGCGCCAGCCCGCGCTCGCGCAGGTGGCGCACATAGGACACCAGGATCATGTCGTCCAGCACGGCCACTCCCGACAGCGCGATGAACCCCACCCCCGCCGAGATCGAAAACGGCATGTCGCGCAGCCACAGCGCGAAGATGCCGCCGACCCACGCGAACGGCACGCCGCAGAACACGCGCAGCGCGTCGACCAGGTTGTGATATGTGAAGTACAGCAGCACGAAGATCAGCGCCAGCGCCAACGGCACCACCAGCAACAGCCGGTTGCGGGCCCGCTCCAAATGCTCGAACTGGCCGCCGAACTCCACGCGATAGCGGGCCGAAGGCATGCTGACCTGCTCGGCGATCTTGCGGCGCGCTTCGGCCACGAAGCTCCCCAAGTCGCGGCCGCGCACGTTCGACGTCACCGTGATTCGCCGCTGATTCCACTCGCGCGTGATCGTCGAGGGGCCTTCGACCACTTGCACCGTGGCCAATCGATCGAGCGGAATGTGCTGCCCGCCCGGCGTGGTTACCAGCAACTCGGCCAACGCTTCCGATCGCTCGCGATAGCGCTCGGGCAGCCGGGCCACCAGCGGAAAGCGCAACTGGCCTTCGACCACCTCGCCCACGTTCGTGCCGCCCGCCGCTTCGACCAACTGCAACACGCTCTCGGCCGAGACACCGTAGCGGGCGATTTGCTCCTGGTCGATCTTGATCTCCAGGATGGGCTGCCCGGTGACCTGCTCTGTGGCCACGTCGGCGCTGCCGGGTATGGCGCGCAGCACGGCTTCGATCTCTTGCGCTGTGGCGGCCAGCGTGGCCAGATCGTCGCCAAAGAGCTTCACGCCCAAGTCGGCCCGCACGCCCGACACCATTTCGTTGGTGCGCATCTCGATCGGTTGCGAATAGGCCAGCCGCTGGCCGGGCAAATCGCGCAGCAATCGGTCGAGTTTCTCGGTGAACTCGGCCTGCGTGCGAGCCTTGGTCCAGTCGTCGCGCGGCTTGAGCGTCACGAACACGTCGGTCAGCTCCACGCCCATCGGATCCGTGGCGATCTCGGCCGAACCGATGCGGCTCCAGACGTGCGCCACTTCGTCGGGGAACTCGGCCAGAATGGCGCGTTCCATCTGCGTGTTGTAGCGGATCGATTCTTCCAGATCGGTGCCTGCCAGTCGCACCACGCCGATGGCGATCGCTCCTTCGGACAGTCGCGGCACGAACTCCGAGCCCAGGTTGGGCGCAATCATGCCAAACGCCACGACCATCACCGCGGCCGCAAAGCCCATCACCGCCAGCCGATGCCGCATCGAGAATTGCAGCACGGGATAATGAATCGCATGGGCCACCCGCATCAACAGCGGCTCGCGGTGTGAAATCTTGCGCGGCAGAAAGATGCTCGCCAGCACCGGCATCAAGGTGAGCGACAGGACCATCGAACCCACCAGCGCAAAGATGACCGTCAGCGCCATGGGGCGGAACATCTTGCCTTCGATCCCTTCCAGCGTGAGGATCGGCAGGTAGACGATCATGATGATCAACTCGCCGAACAGCGTCGGCCGTCGCACTTCCACCGCCGCATCGCGAATGATCTCGATGCGCGTTTTGCGGCTGCTTTCACCCTGATCGGCCAGGTGCCGCACGCAGTTTTCCACCATCACCACCGAGCTGTCGACCACCATGCCAAAATCGATCGCCCCCAGGCTGAGCAAGCTGGCCGAGATGCCGAACTGCAGCATGCCGCTGAAGGCGAACAGCATGGACAGCGGAATGGCCGTGGCCACGATGAGCGCCGCGCGCACGTTGCCCAAAAACGCGAACAGCACGGCCACCACCAGCAGGCCGCCTTCCAGCAGGTTCTTGCGCACGGTGTCGATCACGTAACTGACCAACTCGGTGCGATCGTAGACCGGTGTCACGCGGACGTTGGCCGGCAGCGTAGCTCTCAGCGAGTCGAGCTTGTTCTTGAGCGCCCAGGTCACTTCGTGGCTGTTCTCGCCCATCAACATGAAGCCCAGACCGAGGACGACTTCACCCTGGCCGTCGGCGGTGACGGCGCCGCGGCGAATTTCGTGGCCGATCACCCCCTCGGCCACGTCCGATACGTGGATTGGCACGCCATCGGTAGCGGAGACGACGATCTGGCGTATTTCGTCCAGCGTGGTCGTGCGTCCCCAGCCTTGCACCAGCAGCATGCCGCCCTTTTGACTGATGTTGCCGCCGCCGACGTTGAGGTTGTTCTTCTTGACCGCCTCGACCACTTCGCCGAAGGTGAGCCCGTGTTTGATCAGCCGATCCGGATCGATGCGCACCTGGTATTGCTTCTCATAGCCGCCCCAGGAGTTGATCTCGGCGGTGCCGGGCACCGTGCGCAACGGAGGCTTGATCACCCAATCGTGCAGCGTGCGCAGATCCGTCGGATCGGAGCCGGCGCCGGCCACGACGTAGTGCAACACCTCGCCCAGGCCGGTAGCCACCGGGCCCATCCTGGGCCGCTGCAAGCCGGGCGGCAACTCGACCGTGGCCAATCGCTCGTTGATCAACTGCCGTGCGAAGTAAATGTCCGTGCCGTCCTCGAACAGCACCACCACCTGCGACAGGCCGAACTTCGAAATCGAGCGCAGCTCCTCCAGCCCGCGCAGCCCGCTGATGGCCTGCTCGATCGGATAGGTAATCTGCCGCTCGACTTCCTCAGGGCCCAGCGCCGGCGCCACCGTATTGATCTGCACCTGCACGGGCGTGGTGTCGGGAAAGGCGTCGATGTCCAACTGCCCCAGCGAAACTGCGCCCACCACGGCCGCAACCGCCACGCCCACGATCACCAGCAGGCGATTGCGCAGCGAGAAGTCGATGATGTGGTTCAACAGGTCCATGTTATGGCGGTCGGCGATTGTGTCGCTGAAGTCGCCAGACTTCAGCTTAGTGGTCTCGGCCGAACTCCTGCGAATTCAGCTACGGAACAATGGGCTTACTTTTCGTGGCAGCCGCAGCCGGCGCCCAGGTTGCTGCGCTGTAGCTGGGACAGCAGCACGTTGCTCCCCTCGGTCACCACGACTTCCCCGGGCAGCACGCCGGCCAGCAGTTCGACGAATTGATCGTCGTGCGCGCCCAGTCGGACCTGCCGCGGATGAAACACCTTGGGAGCATCGGGCTGCAAGTAGTTGCGATCGCGGACGAACACGAACTTGGCGTCGGGGGTCGCTTGCACTGCCACGCGCGGCACCACCACCGCCTTGGGCTCGTGTCGCAGCACGATGTCGCCGGTGCCAAACGTATTGTCCTTCAGCCGGCCGTCCGTGTTATCGAGCACGACGCGAGCTTCCAGCGTGCGCGTGCGGGGATCGATCGTAGGACTGATCCACGAGATCTGCCCGCTGATGCGCTGGGCGCTCGAGTCGGTCCGAAACACCACTTCCTGCCCCGGCGCTACGTAGCGGGCGTCTTCCTGGCGCACGTGCAGCGTCAGCCACATGTGGCTGGGATCGGCCACGGTGAACAATACGTCGGTCGGATCGACGACTTCGCCGGCCACCACCTCGGCCGCCACGATCACGCCGTCGTGTGGCGCGCGCAACGCGAGCAGATTGGCCGAGCGCGTCTCGGCCGGCAGCGCCCTAAGCACTTCCGGCGCGATGCCCAGGAAGCGCAGCTCGTCGTCGACCTGGGCCGGATCGCGACCCGCCAGATTGTCGGGCACTTCCAGCCCCAGGTTCACCAGCGTCTGACGGGCCGAAATCAGCGCCACTTCGGCCTCCTGCCGCGCAGCGCTGGCATCGGCCACGGCGACGGCAGCAACGCCCTCGCCGGCCGCTTGCAACCGCTGCAGCGAAATTCGCCGCGCGTCGCGCTGCACGATCGCATGCAGCAGCTTGCTCTTGGCCTGGCTGATCTCGACGGCGTCGACCACCGCCAACACGTCTCCGGAGCGCACCGCGTCGCCAACCTGCTTGAACACCACGGCCACGGTGCCGCCGGCGCGCGACGAAAGATGCGCCACGCGCGTGGGATCGAAGCGTATGTCTCCGTTGGCAACCACCGCTTCGCTCATCGGCCGCTCTTGCACGACGTCGACGTCGAGGCCTGCCTTGCCGGCGCTTTCAGTCGTGGCGAATTGCACGCGTCCCTTGTGCAGCGTGTTGCGACTGTTGTTTTCAGGTCGGGTGACGAGCGTCAACGCCGCCGCCGTGTCGTACTGCGGCATCCGCGGCTCGCCGGCGCTTTGCGCCAACTCCGGATGGCAGAGCACGCACTCGGTCACGCCGTGCGTGGCACAGAAGCCAAACTCCGCGGCGCGAGGCAGCAAGTCGGGCTTGCACTCGACGCACTGCGAGTCGGGCACCAGGTGCTCCACGCACCAGTCGTCCGGCGCCGCAGCCGCCGCGACAAACAACTGCGAAACCTTGGGCAACTGCCAGTGCGTGCGATGGCCCACATAGAACACGCCGGCCAACAGCGCAAACACCAACAGATTCGGCACGCCGTGAATCAGCCGCGCGCCCAGCCGCGGCCCGGCCTTGACATGCGCGGGCAACGCAGCCGACGACGGCAACGATGCGGACGAATCCAACGTGGTCGACATGACGAGTTCTCCTGACGGGCAGTTCTTCTAGACGCGTGGCATTGCCGAACAACAGGGTGCCACGCGCACGCGGCGTCTCAAACGAAGTCGAGCGCGCAGCAAGTGTCCACGATCGACGACACGAAAATCGGCGTTAGAGGCCGCGCATCAGCAGCGCAGCACAACCGAGCCTAAGATCGCCAAGGCATAGAAATCCGGCGCTACCATTTCGCCCGGCGGCGTTCGCAGCAGGGAAATGTCCGCCGTGAATAATGCCGGAGAAAGAGTCGCCAGGCTGGGCAAGGCCACCAACTTGCCCGAGTCGATTTGATCCGCGCCGCGTACTGCGGTTGCCGGCCCGGCCAGCGACAGCTCGACGTGGCGGCAGTCACAGGCCGCCGTCAGTCCCCACGCGGATGCGTCGTGATCGTGCTCTTCGACGATCGCGTCATGCTGCGCGATCGCCTCGTCCTCGTGGCAGCAATTGCAGTCGTCCGGCCCAGCGTCGATGCACAGCGAATCACTGTCGCACACGCACAGATAAAGCGGCGCGGCGCTCCACGAAAGGAGCTGCGTTGCGGCCAACACCAGCGATAGCAATAGTTTCGCCATCTTGCCTGCACGGGTTAACTTGACTCTGCCTTGAGTCTATAGCGATTCACCGCACCGGTCAACGCGAGGTTCCGGCCGGCCGAACGTCTCAGGGGGTGGCCCCCACGGGCTGGGCCACCTGATCCATGAGTTGATTTGCCAGGGATTTGAGATTGGTGTCCCGCAGATTGCACATCAGCGCGACCGCGGTTTTCTCTTCCGGGCAAAACACCAGGAACGTCGACACCTTGGGTTGTCCGCCGGAATGCGAGATGCGCCGCTGCCCGTCGGAATCGGAGATGAAGCACCCCAGCCCGCAGTCGGTTTGCTTGCCGGTTGTAGTCGCTTGCGGTGTCCACATCCGCTCGAGCGTAGCGGTTTCCACCAGCCTTCCGTCCATCAGCGCGATGGCAAAGCGGGCCAGATCCCCTGGTGGGCCGCACCAGCCGCCGCCAGGAATCTTGTTCGTGACGTCGACCATGAAGTCGTTGCGCAATTCGGCCGACGCGCCGGTGCCGTGCAGACGATAGCCGGCGGCGCGATGAGGGATGATCAGGTTGGGGTTGTCGGCACGCATCGACTCGATGCCGCACGGCTCGAGAATGTGCTTCTGCACATAGGCGACGTACTCTTCGCCCGAGGCGCCTTCGATGGCCGTGCCCAGCAGGTTGTAGCCATAAGTGGTGTAGCTGAACTTCTCGCCGGGAGCAAACAACAGCGCATCATCTTGAAAGATGCCCAGCGAGTCGCCGACGCGGTTGTAAAAGACGACGCTGCGCACCTCGTCTCCCCGGTAGTGGCGAATGCCGCTTTGATGCTTCAGCAGCAACTCGGCCGTGATCGTGCCCTGCTTTTCCGGAAAGCTGGGGACGTATTTTTGTATCGGCGCGGCCAGGTCGAGCTTGCCCTGTTCGGCCAGTTGCATGGCGGCCGTGGCCGTGAACATCTTGGAGATCGACGCCAGGCGGTACATGGTCAAGGGCGTGGCGGGCACCTGGTTCTCGATGTCGGCCAGACCATAACCGTGCTCGTACACCAGTTGGCCGTCCACCACGATGGCCGCCGATAGCCCGGGCACGCGGTACTCCTTCAAGAACGCGTCGATCGTGGCGTCGACCTGCCCGCGCGCCTCACTCGAAAGCTCCGCCGCACCGAGAACTCCGCCGCCGGCCGAGAGCGCAACAAGCATGCACGCCAGCAGCAGCCGGCCAAGCGCGGCGCGTTGCGGAAAATGCACCGCGGCAGTGGAAGCGTGGGCGTTGGGCATGGCAAGGGTTCCTCCGAGCGTGGACAGAACGAGCGACGACGTGCGGCTATTGTCCATTGAACCACGCCGTATTGCCAGTCGGCCCACAGCGGCCAGCCCATTGGTTTGCTACGAACGAACTGGTTGACGGTCGCGGCACGCGCCAAAACTGCGCCACACGCCTCATGGATTTCGCCGGCCGACCACGGATCTTGGCAACCATGGACGACGGCGCTCCGCCAGGGAAGTTTGCCCCACCTGGCTTAGAGCCTGGGGACAAAACGCCGGGGACTGTCCCGATTTTTCGGCGGGCACCTATCCGTAGGATG
>JBBDYK010000186.1:0-5372 GCA_040901665.1 Pirellulales bacterium
GCGCTGGTCGCCTGGCTGCTGGGCAAGTCGCTGCCAACGATCGACGCCAAATATACCGTGCCGGTGTCGAGCGGGTTGATCGCCGGGGAATCGCTGATGGGCGTGACCTTCATCTTCATCAACAATGGCCCGGGCATGATCGAGGTCATTCGCCAGAGCTTGGGAGGCTGAGCAAAGACTATGACGAGTTCGCCGGAGAAGTCGCCTTGGATTCTGGACGCGGTGGAAGCGACGTTTCAGCAGGACGTGGTCGAGCGCTCTCGGCAGGTGCTGGTGGTGATCGATTTTTGGGCCGAGTGGTGCCAGCCTTGCCGGCTGTTGGGACCGATTCTGGAGAAGCTGGCCGCGGACTACGACGGCAAGTTCCTGCTGGTGAAGGCCGAGACGGAAAAGTTGCAGAACATCGCCGCCGGCTTTGGCGTGCAATCGATTCCGGCCGTGTACGCCCTGCGCGACGGAAACCTGCTGGACTTTTTCGTGGGGCTGCGCGACGAGCGGCAGTTGCGGGCGTGGATCGATCGCTTGTTGCCCACGCCGGCCGAGTCACTGGTGGCCGAGGCGCGGGCGCTGGCGGCGAGCGATGCCGGGCAAGCCGAAGCGAAGTATCGGGAGGCGATCGCGCTCGATGCGAATCTGGCCGCGGCGCAGATCGGGTTGGCTGAGCTTTTGTTAGAGCATGGTCGGGCGGAGGAATGCGGCGCGATCATCGACCGGCTGGAAGAGCGGGGATTCCTCGAAGATGAAGCCGAGAAGATCAAAGCACGGCTGCACGTGATGTCTGCCCAGCATGCGCCGCGGGACCTGGCGGCGCTGCGTGCGAAGGTGGCGGCGGATGCCAAGGACCTGGCCGCACGGTTGGAATTGGCCGAAGCGCTGGCGGCCGCCGGCGAGCACGAAGAGGCGCTCGAAACGGCCCTGGCCGTCGTGCAAACGCACGACCCGCAGCACAAAGATCGCGCGCGAACGCTGATGGTCGACCTGTTTCGCCTGCTGCCTGAAGATTCGCCGCTAGTGAGCGAATATCGGCGGCGGTTGTCGACGGCGTTGTATTAGCAGGACCGCATGCTAATCCCCGTGCTTCTCGCGGAGCCTGGTGCTGGTGCGGAGGATGAGCTGCGCGCGCTCAAAGACGTCGAGCCACTCTTGGGTGACGGTGTTGAGCAAGTCTTGATCGGGCGGGACCAGGCCGGTGGGACATGAAGGGCCGAGCTGGTCGGCGGCCAGCTTGCGATAGCGGGCCAGCGTGCGATCGCCGAAGCGCGTGACCTCGGCGTCATCTTCGCTGGTGATGACGATCACCGGCACGCGGGCTCCGCCGCAAACCTTCAACTCGGCCGCCAGGTCGGCGTGCGTATCGCGATCGAAGTAACGCACCGCGATGCGCGGATTGGTCTGGGCGAAGTGCTCGAAGATGGGGCACTGATTGACGCAATCGCCACACCATGCGCCGGCCAGGCAAAGGATTTTCATCTCGCGCTGGAACGACGAGAGCAGCGTGCGCTCGGCGTCGCTGAGCTGCACGCGGTCGTACATGCCCTGCCAGCGGCGGCGGTGCTCGTCAGTGCCATGCTTTTGCAGGAAGTCCTGGTAGGTGAGTCCGGCGGAGAATTTTGCGCCAAAGTCGAACATAGCGTGGGTCTCTCGTTGCTGGCTGGTGCGGGGCGGTTTGCGTTGTCAAGTGACGCGGCGCGGGGTGTAGAACGCGCGGACGTCGACCGGTTGCATGCCGGCGCGGCGGGCCGCTTCGATGCCTGGATCGGTGTCTTCATAGACGCAGCAGCGCTCGGGAGCGACGCCCAAGCGACGGGCCGCTTCCAGGAAAATATCAGGGGCAGGCTTGTGATGCAGGACGTCGTCGGCGCTGACGATCGCATCGAAGGCGTCGTGCAGCTCGATCTGCCGCAGAATGCGCTCGCAGATCGGCCGCACGGCGCCGGTGGCCACGGCGATGGGCAGCTTGCCGCGGTGGGCCTGCACCACTTCGAACACCGGCGGGATCGGCCGCACCAGGTGCAAGTATTGCTCGAAGAGCGATTCTTTTTCCTCGGAGAGTTGCTCGATATCGATTTCGCGGGCCGCCTCGCGGGCCAGCAGCTCGGCCACCTTGCGCGTGGGCCAGCCGCCCAGGGCGTAGAAGCGGTCCTCGCTCATGGCCAGTTCGTAGCGCGCGAGGATCGTCATCCACGCTTCGTAGTGGCTGGGCATCGTGTCGGCCAGCGTGCCGTCGCAGTCGAAAATAATCGCTTGAAACTCACTCATCGTGCGGTCGCTATGCCTCTGCTCGCCATTCCCGGTGAAAACGTTCCAGAAACTGCTGCATGAAGGCATGTCGCTCGGCGGCCAGTTGCCGGCCGGTGGGCGTTTGCATGCGATCTTTTAGCAGCAGCAGCTTTTCGTAGAAGTGATTGATCGTCGTGCCCTGCGAGTTCTTGTACGCCTCGAAGGTGGCATGCACGAGCGGCGCACGGCCAGGATCGTGCATCGGTTGGCCGGCATGGCCCCCATACGCAAAGGTGCGGGCAATGCCGATGGCGCCCAAGGCGTCCAACCGGTCGGCATCCTGCACGACGGCGCCCTCCAGCGTGCGCATGGGGGTGGCGACGCCCGCGCCTTTGTACGAAACGTGGGCGATGATTTCGGCGACACGATCGATCGTCGCGCGGTCGACGCCGAGGCCGGCGAGCCATTGGCTGGCGCGGCGCGGACCGAGGCTGTCGTCGCCGTCGTGGAATTTCCAATCGGCGATGTCGTGCAACAGGGCGGCCAGTTCGACGACATACAGATCGGCCTGCTCGGTCCGGCCGATGTGCAGGGCCAGTTGTCGCACGCGGTCGATGTGCCACCAGTCATGGCCCGAAGCGTCGTCGGCCAACAGCGCACGCACGTGCTCGGCCGTTTGCGCCAGGACGTTGGCATGGTTGGGTGGGGCGGACGTCATGGTGTGGGACCGAGGGGAGAATGCTGTGCGGGCAGCACGCGGATGCCGGCGGCGGCGAGGCTCTCGAAGACGCGTTGCATGTGCTGGCGGTCTTCGGTTTCGACGGTGCACAGCACGTGGGCCAAGCCGACGTCGGGTCCGGCGAAGGCGCGATCGTGCAGGATGTCTTGAATGCTGGCGCCGGCGTCGGCGATGACCTTGGTCAGGCGCGCCAGTCCGCCGGGTCGATCGCTCACGACGGCGGTGAAGCGGCAGAGGCGGCCATCGGCCACGCGACCCTTGTCGATCACGCGGCCGAGAACCGAGGGATCGACGTTGCCGCCGGAGAGCACCAGCACGGTGCGCAAGCCGGCGAGCTCGGGCAGCTTGCCACTCATGCAGGCGGCCAGGGTCGTGGCGCCGGCGCCTTCGACGACGCTTTTTTCCAGCTCCACCAGCCGTAGCATGGCCAGCGCGATGGCTTCCTCGTCGACGGTGACGACGCGCTCGACGCGCGGCGCCGCAATCGAAAAGGCCAGCTCGCCCACTTTGGCTACCGCCAGACCGTCGGCCAGCGTGGGCTCGACAGGGACGCGCACCGGATGGCCCGCGGCCTGCGCCGCGACGAAGCCGGCGGCACGCTCGGCCTGCACGCCGAAGATGCGCACCTCAGGCCGGCTGTGCTTGACCGCCAGCGAGATGCCGGCCAACAGTCCACCGCCGCCGACCGGCACGACGATCGCTTCGACGTCGGGCACCTGTTCCAGGATCTCCAGGCCCATGGTCCCTTGGCCGGCGATGATGGCCGGATCGTCGAAGCCATGGATGTAGTGCAATTCACGCTGACGCGCCAGTTCGTGCGCGTGATCGAAGGCTTCGTGAAACGTCTCGCCGAACAGGATCACTTGCGCTCCCAGGCGGCGACAGGTGCTTTGCTTGATCAGCGGAGCGTATTTCGGCATGACGACCGTGACGGCGATCGACAGCAGCTTGCCGTGATAGGCCAGGCCCAGGGCATGGTTGCCGGCCGACGCGGAGATGACGCCTCGCCGACGCTGGTCGGCGGGCAATTGCAGCAACGCGTTGCGTGCGCCGCGCTCTTTGAAACTGCCGGTCCGTTGCAGGTAGTCGAGCTTGCAGTAGACCGGGCAACCCGCCAACTCCGAGAGTGGAATCGATTCGGGGCACGGCGACTCATAAATGCCCTCGGCGATCCGCTGCCGGGCGTCAACGACCTCGGCAATTGTCAGCGTCATAGTCATTCCATGAGAGGCATGGCAGGTCGCCGGTCTGCCGAATCCCGGCGGAAACCGTGACGGCACCGTCCCTTGCGCACCGCGCCGGAGCTGAATCGAAGCGAACGGGCGATTGTATCGTGCGGGCCATTCCCAAGGCAAACGGACGAGTTTAGTAGCGACCGTGCGCGGCATTGCGAAGGTTGGCGGTAATGGGACGCATGCGGTTGTCGGGCAGTTCGCGAAAATTGCGAGTTTCTTGACAGGTGGGGGGTGGCTGATACCATACCCTACGCACTTGGGGTCAAATCATTTCTGACGAGGGGTCTGCGCCATGAATGCTCGCACGCTGCTTTTGGCCGTTGCCGTGTTGATTCCGACAAACTTGCTTGCCCGCCAGTGGACGGACGACACGGGCCAGCATCGTCGCGAGGCGGAGTACCTGCGTCACGACACCCAGCAGGTGTGGCTAACAGACGGCGCGGGCAGGATGTTCGTCGTAGCGCGCGAACGGTTGAGCGCGGCGGATCGCCAGTATGTGGCAATGCGCGAGCAACCGCGGCAATCCGCTGCAGACCAAACGCCAGTCACGACACTGGCATTCCGGATGCCGCCGGCGCCTGGCATGTCCGCCGAGCCCGGCACTACGCTGGCTTCAGGGACTGCTGCGACCAGCATCGCGAAATTGACGGGCTGGCACTGCCATGGCGGGCACTGCTATGTGACGGTACACCATCCACCGATGCCGGTGCCGCCGGCGCCGCCGACGAGCATCAAGCGGATCTATACCGGCTGCTACTCGACGTTTCACCTGGTGTGCCGCGATCCGGCGCCGGCGATTTGCGGCACGGGCGCTTACAAATTCAACGTGGGGGGCTACGTGCGCGAGTACCTGGTGCGGCTGCGCTACTTCGGCACGGCCGGCACTTTCCGGATTTACACAGTGGCCGATGCGCCGGCGCCGCTGGGCATTACCTATTGGTATTTCGAGGATCCCGCGACGCCGTTGCCGTGCTATCGCATCTACTATTACCGTCCGGGGACGGGCGTCGTGCTGTACGACCCCTACTCCCATCGCCGGATCCCGGAATGAGGACGCGTAGAAGGCGGCGTGGCTCAAGTCCTGTCGTGGCAAGGCAGACAATCGGCCAGCTCTCCGCGCGAAGCGCTCAAGGGGTGGACCGTTGCGGTCAGGGCCGCGCCGTCGGCGAGCGTGAGAT
>JBBDYK010000187.1:0-5367 GCA_040901665.1 Pirellulales bacterium
GGCAACGCGCCGGCATTGGGCAGATCGACCACGGTCACGCCGCGCCCGTCGAAGTGATCGGCCTCGAACGAGGCCAGCGGCCCGCCCAGCGTGACGATCAGGCGGGCGCTGGAAGGCAGGATGCCGGCAAACGGACCGAACTCGCGCGTCGCGACACGCAGCGTTGGAAAGCTGTCGCCGGTGTCGCGAAGACCGATCGTTGCGCCACTGGTCAGTTGACCGATCTTTGCAAACAGCGTCACCGTCGATCGCTTTCCGGGCTCGAGCGAAACCGGTTGGTCGGGAGGCGTTTGCACGCGACTGGGCACGCCGTCGCAGTCGGCCACGATGAGCTCCACATGTCCCGTGAAGGACCGATGGCCGCCTTCGAGCGTGATCTCAAACGGCGTCCAGCAACCCACCTTGAATCGCCCGTCGAAGCCGGCACGCAGCTCCACGATTTTCGGCGAGTCCGTCGTTTCGGCGCGCACCTCTGGCGCGAGCACGAGCATGACGACCAGCAACCTCAAGAATTGGGCGACGACGCGCGGGCTCATGGCTTCTCCGCGTCGGCGCAGGTGCAGACGAAACGACCGCAGCCCGGACAGCCCGAGCCGTACTTGCGCGCCACCGCTTCGCTCAGATCGACGTTGGCCACGTTGGCGATCGTGGCCAGCCAGGCCAGCACGTCGGCAAACTCGCCGAGCCGTTCCTCGTGAGTGCCGCTGCGCAAGGACGAAGCCAGCTCGCCCACCTCTTCCATCAACCACATGAACGTGCCATCGATGCCGCGGGCCACGTCCTTCTCGAAATACATTTCGCGGATCAGCCGCTGAAATTCGGCCAGGTTGACCGAGACGCCGGCCGGCGAGTTGGACGCATGCTCTTTGGAATCATTCATGGCAGGGTCTCCAGCAGCTCTTTTGCCTGGGCATGATCCGGCTCGCGTTCGAGCAGCGTTTTGAGCGTCGCCTTGGCCTGTTCGGGCTGACCGGCTTTGATGTGCATTTGCGCCGATGCCAGTCGCAGCTCGGTTTGATCGGGGGCAAGTTCCACGGCCAATGCATACTCGCCGGCGGCCTCGACCGGCAACTCCTGGGCCGCCAGCGCTTCGGCCCGCCACACGTGCGTTTCGACGTCGCGGACGTCGATGTGCAGGGCCTCGCGCGTCCAACGCGTGACGGCCTTTGTGTCACCCTCGGCACGAGCCAGTTGCGCCAGCTTCTTGCGGATGGCAAAATCATCGGCGTCCGCTTCGGCAAGTTGCCCCAGCGCCGCCGCCAGCTTCTGGTCGTCGCCGGACCGCAGGTAAACCGCCGCCAGCGATTCGACCCACTTGAGATTGCCCGGATCGTGCTTGGCGCCCAATTCATACAGATCGGCGGCAGCGGCGTAGTCCTCGGCTTTGAGCTTCAGGCCAGCCAGCAAGCTGAGGGCATTCTCCTGCGGATTGTCGCGATCGATGGCGCCTGCGAGCTGTTCCAGCGCTTGCGCGTTCTCACCCACTAAGAGGTGCAATCTGGCGCGCACGTAGCGTGCCAGCGCGGACTTCGAATCGTGCGCAAGCGCCGCGTCGGCGGCGCGCCGCGCTTGCGGATAGTTCCGCCGGCCTAGTTGCACGTAGGCCAATTGCGCGAGCAACTCGGGATCGTCCGGTTTCTCGCCCAGAGACTTCTGCAGTTGGATGAGATTCGGCTCGACCGACTTGCGGGCGACGGACGCCGTGGCCACGACCTGCTTGACGAACTGCCGGTAACCCTGCTCGAAGTCGGCTTGCGGCACGCCGAACGCGCGTTGGATCGCTTCGGGTGTCGTCAAGTTGTCCGCATACGCTGCCAGCATCTTGGCGATCGCGTCGTCGCCGAAACGCTCCAGCATGTATTGCGCGTACAGCTCGGCCTGACAATAGGCCAGCGTCCACTCGTCGCTGGAATGCGGGCGGATGAAGCCCAGGTTGATCGTATCCAGGTTGAACAACTTGTCCTTGGCGTGGCTTTCGACCAACAGCTCGTTCCAAGCCTGCGGGCGGGGATAGCCTTCGTTGAGCACGGCCAGCGCTTCAGTAAACCAATGCGGAATGTTGAAATCGGTTTGCTGCAAGTTGATGACGTGCACGAACTCGTGCTTCAAAACCCGCGCCCAGTTGAAACGCTGCTTTCCTTCGGTGGGCGATTGCAAGGCGACGATCTTGCCGGCGCACGCGCCGATGGGATGGATGCGCGGCAGCCCCACCATCCGCGCGCTAAACCACCCGTGGCCGTCCGTGTTTCTTGCGGACGAAAAAACCTCGAACAGCGACTTGCCCTGCGGCGCAAAACCCATTTGCTTGACCAGTTGGGGATAGACCTCTTCCAGCCAGACGGCCATGGCCTGGGGCGTGACTGCGTCTTTCTCGGCGTCGTAACGGATGCGAAAGTGCTCGGTCTCCAGCGTCTGATAGCCTTCGAGCACTTCCAGAACTTTGATCGTGTTGTTGACGCGGACGTTGAACGGGTCGTCGCGAAAGGCGGCATCCAGCACGGTCTTGGCGCGATCCTCCTCGCCCAGCCGCATGAGCATCATGCCCAGTTGCCCTGGCGGACGGATCAGTTGCGGCATGCGCGTCATGGCTTCCTGATAATAGTCGGCCGCCGCCGGCCAGCGCCGCAAGCGGTCGAGCCCATCGGCCAGCGACTCGTAAAAGCGGCCTGCGTGCGGATTGCGGGCGATCACTTCCGCGGCCAGCTTGCCAAAGCGCGTATCGGGCGACGTCTTGCCGGGGCCATCGATCGAAGCGTATGCCGCTGCGAGTCGGCCCAGCGTCTCCTCGGCATGCGGATCCAACTTGAGCGCGTCGTGCAACACGAGCGTTGCCGCGCGGGGATCGAAATTGGCCAGGTGGATGTCGGCCATCAAATGCCGTGCCGCCAGCAGTTGGGGATTGATCTCCAAGGCTCGTTCGGCCGATGCCCGCGCTGCGTCGATCTCGAACGCTTCGAGCGACAATTGGCCGAGCGCCGCATGCACTTCGGCGGCATTGGGGTTCAGCTCGAGCGCTGCGCTCAGCTCGCGGGTGGCATCGGCCTGGTTGTATTTTTCGGCAAACAAGCAGCCGGCCTCGTAGTGAGCCTGCCAACAGGCCGGATCGAGCTTGAGCAGGTCGGGATAGAACTCGTTGACCAGAAAACCGAACTGGTCGCTCAAGCGGTTCCAGCGCGCGAACTCGCCCGCCGCCAACCCAATCCACCGCAACTGCTCGGCGTCGTTCGGCTGATGTTCGTTGTAGTAGTCCACCAGCCGCTGGTGCGCCGCGTTGGCTTCGGGCAACTTGCCCCCAGCAGTGAGCACGCGTGCTTTCACCCACCATGGCAAGGCGGCGTCGGCATCCAGCTTGAGCGCCGCGTCGGCCAAACTTAGGGCCGCGTCGCGATCGCCGCGCAGCAGAGCCAAGAGCGCAAGCTCCGCCGGCAGCGACGCCACGTCCGGATACTGTTTGGCGGCCAATTCGAGCGTCGTAGCGGCCGCCTCGCGATGGCCGGTGGCGGCTTGCGTGCGGGCAAGTCCGAGCGCGGCTGCGGCGCCATGCTCCTTCAGCAGACCCTGATAGGTCTCTTCTGCTTCGGCGTACTTGCCCCCTTGCAGCAGTTGCCTGGCGACAGCCAGCGGTGTGGGCGCGGTTGGTTCCTCACCCAAGGCCGAACGCGCGGACAAGGCGCAACTCATGCAGAACGCTACGAGCACGGTTCCCCCCCACGGGCAGCAAGGGAAGGAATGTCTCATGTCAGACTCTCGGGGAAAAATCCCACCAACCGCGTCCATGCGGCTTACGCGCATCCGCAATCGACCACCAGGTTTACCGTATCGCAGAGGGGGCTACGATTCAAGTCTGGATGCACCGCAAGATGTCGCACGGCAATCATTCCAGCAGCCAATCGACGACCGTGGCCAGGCCGTCTTGATCGTGCGAGGGGGCGACGCGATCGGCGGCTGCCTTGACTACGTCCAGCGCGTTGCCCATCGCCACACCCAAGCCCGCGGCGCGGATCATCGGAATGTCGTTCACGTCGTCGCCCACGGCGCAGATTTCCTCGGGCCGAATGTGCCAGGCATCCGCCAGATGTCGCACACCCGTCCACTTGCTGACGCCGTGTGGAGCGATCTCGCACATGAAACCCGCATAGCGCGGACTGCGCAATACGTGTACGTAAAGTTGTCCGGGCAGTTGCTCTCTCAGCGCGGCTTCCAGCGCCAGCATCTGCTCGCGCGTCCCCATGGCGAAACCGGCGAAGATGCCCTCGGGCGGCGTGCGCACCAACTCGGGCCAGTCGCGTCCGCATCCTTCGTTGCGCGCAAAAAATTCGCTCAACAGCGAGTCGCGCGTGTCGTGGCTGGCACAATAGTAATCGAAGCCTTGCTCGAACGTGTCGGCATACAGCACGGGCTCGAAGCCGGCCGACGCCGCAATGCGCAACCATCCTTCGAGCGATCCGTCGTTGAACTGCGCTTGAAACAATGTGGCGTGATCCTCGGCCCGCTTGATGAGTGCGCCGCTGGCGGTGACCAGCGGGACGTTGAGCTCCAACGGTTCGACCAATGGCAGGACGCGGCTGTAGCGGCGGCCGGTCGCCAGCACGATCTCGATGCCGGCGCGCTTGGCGCGCAGTACGGCGGCGCGCGTCGTTTCGGTCAACTCGTGCTGGCTGTTGACCAGCGTGCCATCGACGTCGATGCCCAACAGACGATACTTGGGCATCGGCAGCCTTTGGAAATGCAACGAGCGAAGCCGGCGGCGTGACTCCTTGGTCCAGCGGAGCGACCGGCGGCACTGCGCTGGGATAGGCCTGAGTATCCCAAAAACGGACGAGCTGCGACAGGCGTGTGGCCGGCTGCTCGCGGCGCTCGGCACTTTGCGCCGCCGGGAACGGCGTCTATGATGAAGGTGTTCGTGCGCCGATTCGCCGCGCCCCATCACGCCCCTCGTGTCCCCTGCCCTCTCGCTATTTCGCATGGCTGAATTCGTAACCGTGGCCAAAGTCGGCGCGATTCCCGAGGGTTCTGGCGCTGCGTTCGCGGTTGGCGATCGGCTGGTGGCCGTTTTCAATCTGGGGGGCGGCAAGTACCAGGCGATCAACGACCTTTGCCCGCACATGGGCGCGTCGCTGGCCGAAGGTCCGCTCGAAGAGGGGATCGTCACCTGTCCCTGGCACGCCTGGCGCTTTCGCACGTGCGACGGCACCTGGTGCGACAATCCGCGCATCAAAACCGATGCGTTCGACGTACGAGTCGTCGACGACGAGATTCAAGTGAGTGTCGAGCCGGAGCCGCACTCGACGTAGACCGCCGTGACCGCGAGTTGCTACAGCGTAATCGTGCCGCCGGGCTCGAGCACGATGGGCTCGGCTTGGGTTT
>JBBDYK010000188.1:0-5356 GCA_040901665.1 Pirellulales bacterium
GAGTTGCCGATTCTGCGCGGGAGTTGCCGCTACGCTGACGTCGATAAACGGCGACAGCGAGTTTCCCGCCAACGTACCCGAAGGCCAGCGCAATCAACAGATGGCCGAAGCCCATGAACGACGGGCGATCGAGACTCTCGGACAGGCCGACCCCGGCCCCTCCCACGGCTTTCTCTGTGGCCACGCGAGGATCGTCGTTTCGAACTTCCTTACCTGTCAGCAGGTCGACCCATTTTCGAGTCACAACCGTCTCGAAGACGGGTCGCAGCGCACGCGACGTCAGCAGTCTCCCGTTATAAGGATCCATTTCGTTTTGACCCATCGCGAGCAAGACGCACGCATAGGCGATGACGGGGATCACAAATCCAATGGCGAATGCGCGCAACTCGCGACGGCCGACAAAGCACACAATGGCTAAACCCGTACACAAGAAAAATGAGAGCATCACGGTGACAGACCAAACGATTCCCCCGGCCAAGGGAAACGAAGCAAAGGCCAGACCGGCAAAGAAAACAAGCACCAGCAGTTCGCGGAGCGACCATTGGACGAGCGGTCGTGATTTGCCCATGATTGATGTCCGCTGAACTTACCGATTGATATCTGGAACGATCGATCGCAGGGTAATGTAGCATACCGATCGGCCGCAGATTGCCCGCTCGCGAAGCCCCCGTCACTTGTGATAGGCTAGATCCATTCCCCTGGCCTGCGGGCGTTGTCGGGTTTCAAACCCCAGGGAAATCTTCACGCTGGGGCTGACTTGATGGCGCGGTATGCTCTGACGATCTTCTTGAGCGCGTTTCTGCTGTTTCAGGTGCAGCCGATGATCGGCAAGGTGATCTTGCCGTGGTATGGCGGCGGGCCGGCGGTGTGGACGTCGTGCATGTTGTTCTTTCAGGTGTTTCTGCTGGGCGGATACGCCTATGCACACCTGGTGGCCAGCCGGATGACGGCGCGGGTGGGCACGTCGCTGCACTGGGCGCTACTGGTCGGGTCGCTGTTGTTTCTGCCGATTGCGCCCAATCCGGACGTGTGGAAGCAAGCGGCCGAGAACGTGCCGGTGGCGCAAATCCTGGCACTCTTGGCCGTGACGATCGGGCTGCCGTATTTCTTGTTGTCGTCGACCGGGCCCTTGTTGCAGGAGAGCTATCGTCGCGAGACGGGGCATCCGCCCTATCGGTTGTATGCGCTGTCGAACGTGGGCTCGCTGTTGGCGCTGTTGACGTATCCGTTCGTGTTCGAGCCGCAGTTGACATTGCGCACGCAGGTGTGGAGCTGGTCGCTGGCGTACGTGGTGTTTGCAGTGCTATCGGCATGGTGCGTGCTGGGGTTGCTGCGGCGCGGCGCCCAGGCGAGCGACGAAGTGTTGCCTGGCGGCGAAGCAACGGGCACGACGGCGCCGCTGGTTGCGCCGTCGTGGCGCGACGTGGGGCTGTGGGTGGCGCTGGCGGCCTGCGGATCGGTGTTGCTGTTGGCTACGACCAACCAGTTGTGCCAGGAGGTGACCACGGTGCCGTTTCTGTGGGTGGTGCCGTTGGCGCTTTACCTGACGACGTTCATCATCTGCTTCGATCACGAGCGGTGGTATCATCGGCCGACGTTTCTGGTGTTGCTGCTGGTGGCGTTGTTCGCGGCGTCGTACGCGTTGTTCGAGGGGACGAAGTTGGGGTTGTGGAAGCAAGTGGCCTGCTACTGCGGCGCTTTGTGGGTCTGTTGCATGGTGTGTCACGGAGAGTTGGTGCGCGGCAAGCCGGCGCCGCGGTTTGCGACATTGTTTTACTTGATGGTGTCGGTGGGTGGCGCTGTCGGCGGCGTGTTGGTGGCGGTGGTGGCGCCCTTGGTGCTGCCCGACTATTGGGAGTATCAGCTCGCGCTGTTTGCGACCGTGGTGTTGGCATTTTGGATGACGTGGCGCGACGCGCGGCGCGAGAAGGTAAAGCCGGTGTCGGTGTGGATCGCCGGGGTGGATCTGATGACGGCCGTCGGGCTGGCGTTGATCGGCATCATGGCCACTACGCAGGCCGCCTCCGATTTGAACGAGACCAACCTGGAGACCACGCGGAATTTCTACGGCGTGCTGCGCGTCAATCGCGCGGAAAACCTGGGCGATGAGAATGGACCGTATGTCGAGCTGATCCACGGGCGGATCCGACACGGCTCTCAATACTTGGAACCGCCGTACAGCGAGCAGCCCACGACGTACTATGGCCCGCCGACGGGCGTGGGCTTGGCGCTCGACTATCATCCGAAGCGTGCGGCCGCCGGCAGATCCGCCGGAGAAGCTGCGGCATCAACTGCCGACTTGCCCATGCGGGGCGGGCCGTTGCGGATCGGCGTCATCGGGTTGGGCTGCGGCACGCTGGCCGCTTACGGACGGCCGGGCGACACGATGCGCTTTTACGACATCAATCCGGCAGTGATTCGCATCGCCAACGAGTACTTTTCCTATTGCAAGGATTCGGCGGCCACGGTGGAAATCGTGCTGGGCGACGCGCGGATCAATCTGGAGCGCGAACTAGCCGAAGGGGCCACGCAGCAGTATGACGTGCTGGCGGTGGACGCGTTTTCCAGCGACTCGATTCCCATGCACTTGCTGACGCGCGAGTGCGTCGAGCTGTATCGTCGCCATCTGGCGCCCGATGGGCTGCTGTGCCTGCACGTTTCGAACCAGTTCTTGAACCTCGACGGCGTGGTGCGGGGGATGGCCGAAGTGCTGGGGTGCGAGTGTGTGCGGATCGAGTCGAGCAGCAACCATGACGAGGGCTTGGACACGACCAGTTGGATCATTTTGACGAATAATCGCGCGTTCTTGGATTCGCCCGAAGTGCGCGGCTCGATCAAGCGCTGGACCGCGGACGATCCGGCGCCCTTGGTGTGGACGGATGACTATGGCAGCTTGTGGCAGGTGCTGGCCAAGTGAACGGCGGTGTTGGGGGGATGGCGCCGATTCGTGCCGTGCCCTTGGTGCGCCCTTGCATCAACAATAATCTTGTGGATTCGGCGGCGGCGCGAGGGCTATGATATTGAGCGCCGACTGTGATGACGTCCCAGGCCTAGGTTCGAGGAGTCGAGCTATGATTGCCATTCGCATGCGCGCCTCGCGATCGCAGCGCCGGTTGCTGATCTTCTTGTCACTGGTTTCGATCGGCGCACTGGTGGCCATGATCGGCGCCGAATCCACGCGAGCCGCCGAGCCGGACGTCGCGGGCCATTGGCAAGGCACGCTGGAGACCGGCGTTGTGGATTTACGAATCGTGTTCAATATCGCCAAGTCGCCCGAGGGTCGGCTGACGGCCACGATGGACAGCCCCGACCAGGGCGCCAAGGGATTACCCATCGAAACAGCCGCCCTGGAAGGCAACGTGCTGACGCTGGAAGCGCGGCGCATCGGCGGCACGTATCAGGGCACGATCAGCGCCGACGGCCGGCGGATCAAAGGCGAGTGGCGCCAGTCGGGGCAGACAATGGCGCTCGATTTGACGCGGCTGGAGAAAGAGCCCGACTATCGTCGCCCACAGGATCCGACCAAGCCTTATCCCTATGAAGAGAGGGAAGTCACGGTCGAGAACGCGGCGGGGGGCGTCAAGTTGGCCGGCACACTCACGCTGCCCAAGGCCGCGGGCGCCGTGCCGGCCGTGGTGCTGCTCACCGGCTCGGGCGCGCAAGACCGCGACGAGAGCATCTTGGGGCACAAGCCATTTCTGGTGCTGGCCGACTATCTCACGCGGCGCGGCATCGCCGTGCTGCGGCTGGACGATCGGGGTGTCGGCGAATCCACGGGCTCGACGAGCAATTCGACCACGACCGATCTGGCCGGCGATGCGCTGGCCGCCGTGGCCTATCTCAAGACCGTACAACAAATCAATCCGCGCCGGATCGGTCTGGTGGGTCATAGCGACGGGGGCATCGTCGCGCCGCTGGCCGCCAGTCGCTCGAGCGACGTCGCGTTCATCGTGATGTTGGCGGGCACGGGCGTGCCCGGCGAGCAAATCGTGCTGCGCCAGGGCGCCATCATTGCCCGGGCGCAAAAGGCGGACGAGAAGTTGATCGCGTCGGCGCAGGAGCTGCAAAAGAAGTTGTTCGCCGTGGCCAAGCGCGACGCCAACCTGGAAGAAGCGAAGCAAGAGATCATCGAGCTGATGCGCGAAAGCGATTCGTACAAGTCGGCCGCGACAGCCGAGGCCAAGGCTGCGGTGGAGGCGCAGGTCGAGGCGCAGGCGCAGATGATGTTCACGCCGTGGTTCCGTTCGTTTCTGACCTACGATCCGGCGTTGGCCTTGGCGAAAGTGCATTGTCCGGTGCTGGTGCTCAACGGCGAGAAAGACTTGCAAGTCGATCCGCAGCAGAACCTGCCGCCGATTGCCGCCGCACTCAAGCAGGCCGGCAATCGCGACGTGACGATTCGCGAACTGCCGGGGCTGAACCACCTGTTTCAGCATTGCCAAACGGGCTCGCCAGTGGAGTACGGCAAGATCGACGAGACGTTTGCGCCCGAGGCGCTGGCCGAAATCGCCGATTGGATTCTGGCGCGGGCGAAATAGATGCTGGCGGCGGCGTAACATTGCGGGGCCAGGCGGATGGCTTTGCGGCGTGCTACGATGAAGGAGCCGGCGTCGCGTCAACCTTCGTCACCAGCAGAGCCAAGCAGGCCGTGAACCATTCGAGCGAACCGCGCAAACACGTTGTCGTCATCGGCGGCGGAATCTCCGGCCTGGCGGCGGCTCACCGGCTGACCGAGTTGGACGCTGGGCTGGACGTCGTGCTGCTGGAAGCGAGCGCCCGCCTGGGGGGCGTGCTGCAGACGGTGCGGCGCGACGGGTTCCTGATCGAGCGCAGCGCCGACAACTTCATTGCCGACCCGCCCTGGGGCGTCGAGCTTTGCCAGCGCATCGGCCTGGGCGAGGAGCTGATACCTACGCGTACGCAGGAACGGGGAGCACTGGTCGTGCATCGCGGGCGGCTGGAGCGAGTGCCGCCGGGGTTCATGTTGTTGGCGCCGGCGCGTTTGTGGCCGCTGGTGACCACGCCAATCCTCAGCCCTTGGGGCAAGTTGCGGCTGTTGGCCGAGGCGCTGGTGCCGAGCCGTCCGGTGGAGGACGAGAGTCTGGCTTCGTTTGCGCGGCGACGGTTGGGGCGCGAAGTGTTCGAGCGCATCGTGCAGCCGCTGGTGGGCGGCATCTATACGGCCGACCCGGAGCGACTGAGCCTGCGAGCGACGCTGCCGCGATTCCTGGAAATGGAACGCCAGCATGGCAGCCTGATCCGCGCGGCGCGGCGCATGAAAAACAAGGCCGACGCCGCGATCGACGCCAAGGGCGGCGCGCGGTATAGCATGTTCGTCGCGCCGCGCGAGGGGCTG
>JBBDYK010000189.1:0-5354 GCA_040901665.1 Pirellulales bacterium
CCATCGTTCAGAATCGCCCGCGGCGTGACCGCATAGCCGCCGCCGGCCAGCCGCCCGTTACCGACGGCCATTAGCAGCATGGAGTGACGCTCCGCGCCATCGGGCGTGATGAGCTGTCCTTCGTAGGGAGTCATCTTGGCCGCGGTGATCAAGCCCATCAGAGAATAGGCCGCACCGCCGAGCGCCTTTTTCAAGGGAGCAGGCGTTTCGGCAGTGACTTGCGCACCGAATCCGCCGCTGGCCACGTTGATGAAATGGTGATCGTTCACTTTGCCCACGTCGATGCGCTGGATGGCGCCGTGCGCGGCCAGCAGCAGCGCGGCCAGCGGATTCCCCTTGGCAATGCCGCAACCGGTGGCGAAATCGTTGGCCGTGCCGTAAGGGACGACGGCCACGGCGGTCTCCGCAGGTTTCTCCAAGCTTACGATGCCGTGAACGACTTCACTGAGCGTGCCATCACCGCCGGCTGCCGCCACGACGTCGATCCCCTGCCGGGCTGCTTCGGCAGCCCAGCGCGCCGCATCGCCCTTTTCCCAAGTGACGCGAACGTCCAGCGTGTGGCCCTGTTCGCGCAAATGATGCACCCCAACGCGCAGCGCGGCGTCACCGGCGGCCTTGCCATTGACGACCAGGCAAAGCGAACGGGGCGCGACAGCATTCATGCGAGCCATCCTTGCAGCAGGGCGCTACGGGCGGCGGTCGAACTTTACCTTGCGAACACGACTGCTCGACGCCAGCAGGCCGACGATCTGGCCGTCCGCGCCACGCTGGAACTCGACCTTTTGCAAGTACCAGGTTCCGCCGCCAAAAGTGTCGCCGCGCATGTGCGTCAGTTCGAAATCGGGTTGGCGCTGATGCCGGACGATGAGCTTTCCTTCGTACGCCACCAGTGCGTACGTGGTATCGAGCTCGTCGCTGTAGTATGCGCCAACTAGCGGCGCGAGATCGACGGGCGCCGATGCCTCGACGCGCTTTGCTTCGAGCGTCGCCCCGCCCACGGTCGCGGTGAAGGCAGGCGCATGCGGATCATCCGAAGCGGCGAATTGGACGCGGGCTTGCACCTCCTTGACCAGAAACTCTCGCTCCGCCATGGGAATCATCCGCATCGTGGGGCCGCCGGGTAATTGGGCCACGAGCCCGTCTCCTTGCAGGGTAACCTCGGTCGTGCCGCCGTCGGAAAGCTGATACGTGCCGACGTACTTTTGCAGCGTATCGATGGGCACCCGGATGGTCTCATCGGATTGTTCATTGTTGGCAACAGGCGTTTCCGGTTCCAGCTTGTCGGCCAGCACGACGTCGGCAATCTTGAGCGCGGCCTCTTGCGTGTTCATGCCGGCTGAATTACTGAGCACCACGATGCCCAGCTTCTCTTGAGGAAAGCGCAACACTTGCGTGCGATACCCCGCGTCGGAACCGCCGTGGCCGACGGTGCGCTGACCGCGATGGGTCCCAAGGGACAGTCCCAGGGCGTAGTCAATCTGCTTGCCGTCGTTGAGAACTCCCTGGGTGTGCATTAGCTCAATCGCGCGAGCGCCGCCGCCGGCGCCCGTGTCGAGATTGGTCAGCCAACGCGACAGGTCTTCCGCGGTAGTAAAGAGGCTCGTGGCGCCGACGTTGGCGTAGGACAGCACGCTGGCACGAAAGCCATCCCCCTTGGGCGCGTACGAATAAGCCCGGTTGGGCACGATCTCTTCATGGTCATCGTGGAAGTGCGTATGCGTCATGCCCAACGGCTTGAAGATGCGTTCGTCGGTGAATTCGCGAAACGACTTTCCCGATAGGTTGGCCACGACTTCAGCCAACAGCGTGTAGCCCATGTTGGAATAGAGATATTCCGCGCCGGGCACAAAGTTGAGATCGCGCTGGCGGCGCATCAGCTTGAGGATGTGGTCGCGCGTGATCACGTCGTCCAGCCGCCAGCCAGCCATGGCCAACAGGGTCCACTGATCGCGCACCCCGCTGGTGTGATTCATCAGGTGGCGGAGCGTGATCGTGTGCCCCAAGTCGGGCACGTCCGGCACGTGCTTGCGAACGTCGTCGTCCAGCGACAGCTTGCCGTCGTCGGCCAACAGCACGATGGCGAAGCACGTGAACTGCTTCGACACGCTTGCCACGTGAAACACGGTGGCAGGCGTGATGGGCACGTCGTACTCCAGGTTCGCGCAGCCGTAGCCTCGGCTGTACAGCAGTTGGCCGTCGCGCACGACGGAGATGGCCAGGCCGGGACGATCCCAGGCGTCGTGTTCGGCAAACAGGGCGTCGATGCGCGGGCGGAAGTTTTCGTCATTCGCGTTGGCGTGGACTGGCCCTGCGAAAACGGCCGCCGCGATCAGCCAGGCGGCCCAGTGCGGTTGGGGGCGGTGAGGCAAAGTCATGACCGGTAACTCCGACAGGTGACGTTTTACTAGAGTTGGCGTCGGCTTTGCGCTCGGCCGATGCAGGGTTTGGCAGCGAGCGTTCGGCGCGATTCTCAGTCGCGCGCCCGGTAGCTGGCAGGTGCAGTTTGCACGACGGGCGCGGCCGCGTCCAGCAGCGCGCGACGGTCGCGATTCGTGGGCGGCACGATTCGCCGGCAGTTGATTGCTTGCTTGGTCCGTTTGGCCTGCATGCCGGTGGCGACGACGTGGCGGTCCCAGCCTTCAGTGTAAAGAGCGCCCCAAGGGCCCAGGTCCAGGACGGTCACATACCAGTCGATCTCCAGCGGCAACGGTGCTTCGCCCAAAAGATCGCACACGACATTGTGTCCGGCGAAGCGTCCCATTGGCCGGCCGTGTTGGCAGGACATTACCGAGGCGTGTTGCGGATCGATCGGCGCCGTGGCCACGTCGCCGGCCGCGAAGATACCGTCGATGTCGCAGACTTGCATGTGGTTGTCGACGGCGACGCGGCCAAAGCCGTCATGCTCTGCGGGCAGCATTTGCGACAAGGGACTGGCCCGCATGCCGGCGCACCAGACGACCGTGGCGGCGTCGATGCGGCTGCCATCGGCCAGGCTTGCGCCCGCGCGGTCGACGGACGTGACGCTCACGCCGGTGCGGGTTTCGATTTGGAGTGCCGCCAGTGCCTCGGCAATCACGGGGATGGCGTGCGGGCCCATGGTCGAGCCGATATGGTCGGCGTGGTCGGCCAGGATCACGCGCACGTCGGCGGGAGGAACTCCCGCGGCGCGGAGCATGGCGGGAAGTTCACAGGCGATTTCAATGCCGACCAGACCGGCGCCGACGACTAGCGCCGTCGATCGAGCGCGATCCTTACGAGCGGCAAGCGTCGCCAGATGTGCGTGCAAGCGACTTGCGCCGTCGTAGGTATCGACGTCGAAGGCATGCTCGGTCAAACCGTCAAGGTGCGCGGGCCGCACCAAGGGGCCACCGGCGGCCAACACCAATCGATCCCAATTCCGGACCTGCTCGCCGTCTGCGCCGCGCAACGTCAGGTGACGTCCCACGCAATCCAGGGCAGTCACTTCCCCTTGCACGAAGCGAATGCCGACCGGTTCGAGCAGATCGGCCAAGGGCACGCGCACCGCGGACAGGTCGGCCTCGTAGTTACGCACGCGGATGGAGTGATAGGGATCGCGATTGATGACTTCGACGGTCACTTCCGACGGGGGTATGCCCAATTCGTCGAGCTTGCGTGCGGCGCCTAGCGCAGCCCACAGACCGGCAAAGCCCGAGCCGACGACGAGGATGGACTTGGCGCACATGATCGCCGGCCGTGGCGGGGTTATTTGGTCTCGTCACAGGCCGTCAGTGCCATCACGGCCATGGCGGTGCCGGCGTGGGTAAGAAAGTGCTTGTTGTCGCGATTCAGCGAGCGCGTGAACCAGCGGCCGCTGGTGCGTTGATGCGTCTTGAGCCAGTGGACGCCACGCTGGATCGCGTCGTCATCCGCGGAAATCCCGGCTTGCCGCAATACGTAGATCACAAAGCCGGTGCCATAGCCGTCGCTGGTCTTGGTGTCTTGCGGCTTGCCGTCGCCACGTTCCCAATTGCCGAGCGTGGCCGACGACCAGCCGCCGTCCGGCTGTTGCAACGCGAGCAGCTCCTTGGCGCAGGCCGCCTGCTCTTCGGTGGTAATCAGCCCTGCGACCGATTGCGAGGCCCACACCAGCATCGCGCGATGGTGGAGCGTTGGCGGCGGATTGTTCTTGAGATAGGCGCGAATCTTGTCGAGGCCTTGTCGGGCGGCTTCCGACTGGGCATAGTCGCCCGGGGCGACGCCGACGGCGATAGCCGCCAGTGTCACGCCGTAATGATCGTCGGACTCCATGGGGGGCCAACCGCATTTGAGCCACTCCCAGCCGCCGTCCTCGCGTTGATCGAGCCACATGCGGTCGAGCGCGGCGCGAGTGAGGGGGTGCAGCGTTTTGGTGGTGGCCGCGTCGTGGAAGGCCAGCGCCGTAGCAGCGGCAACGACTTCGGAGTCGGACGTCGGGCCCTCAGCGGCCCATTTCTTGGCAACCAGGTTCTCGATGAACGAGCGCACTTCGGTTTGCGCCGGCCCGTCATCGGCGATGCCCGTCCGCGCTTGCAGATAGGCCATGTTGGTGTGGCAGGTCAGGCAGCCGCGCTCGTTCTGCCATTGCAACGACGCGGAGTCGAGAAAGTCGCCCGCCTTGGCCAGCGAAAACTCGGCGGCCAAAGGTTCATCGCTTTGGTTGGCCCCGGGATCGACCACGTTCTGAGACGTGATATTTTCGCCGGCGGTGAATTCCGTGCAGGCGACTAGGACGCCAGCAACAGCCAGAACGCGTAGCGAGTAGCGAGCTTGCATGGGACGCTCCGAAGTGCGTAGGTGCGCTGAGGCCAAAGTATTCGACAATCGACAGGCTGCGCTAGTCTACGGGATGCGCATCCATGGGTTCAAGCCGTGGCATGGTATTCCTACCGGTCACGAATCCTTTGCCGGTGCATCTTCCGACGTCTGGTCGGTCTTGGGAGGCTTCACGCCGCTGTAGTCGAGATCGGGTGACGGTGGATCGCCGCCGGCGCCTTGCAGGTAGTGTTTCATCCATTGCACGAGACGCAGGCAATAGTCCTGCCGCGCAGCCGCCTTGCGGTTGCCGTGACCTTCGCCCGGATAGAACACCAGGCGCACTGGCACATTCCCCAACGTCTTCAGGTAGCGATACAACTCCATCGATTGCGAGGGGTGAACGCGCGGATCGTCCTTGCCGTGCATGATGAGGATGGGCGTGCGGGCTTGCTCGGCGTAGGTGATCGGGCTGCGCTCCTTGTAGAAACTCCAATCGTCCCACGGCTGCTTGCGGGCGTGAACCAGGTACATTTCGTTGGGAATGTCGGTGGTGCCGAACTTGGAAACCAGATCGCTGATGCCCACGAACATTACGCTGG
>JBBDYK010000190.1:0-5319 GCA_040901665.1 Pirellulales bacterium
TCACCCACGATCGCTACTTCCTCGACAACGTCGCCGGCTGGATTCTCGAGCTCGATCGCGGGCAGGGAATTCCCTGGGAAGGTAACTACTCTTCCTGGCTCGAACAGAAGAGGGACCGGCTGGCCGCCGAGGAGAAAGCGGCCTCCGCCCGGCAGAAGTCGCTGGCCAGCGAGTTGGAGTGGATTCGCATGGCGCCGCGCGCCCGGCAAGCCAAGAACAAGGCCCGCATCAAAGCATTCGAAGAACTGTCGCAGGCCGCGGCGCTCGACCGCGACAGCGAGCTGGAAATTCAAATTCCCGCCAGCAAGCACCTGGGCGATCTGGTCATCGATTGTAAGAACGTCTCCAAGGGCTTTGGCGACCGGCTGCTGATCGACGACCTTAGCTTTCGCCTGCCGCCGGGCGGCATCGTCGGCGTGATCGGTCCCAACGGCGTCGGCAAGTCCACGCTGTTCCGCATGATCATCGGCGAAGAACAGCCCGACGGCGGCGAAGTCCGCCGCGGCGACTCGGTCGAGCTCGGCTATGTCGATCAGAATCGCGACGCGCTCAAGCCCAACAACTCGGTATTCGACGAGATTTCCGGCGGGCACGACACGCTGGAGATGGGCAAGCGCAAGATGAACGCCCGCACGTACGTTGCCCGCTTCAATTTTCAGGGGCAGGACCAGCAAAAGAAGGTCGGCAATCTCTCGGGCGGCGAGCGCAATCGCGTCCACCTGGCCAAGCTTTTACGACAGGGCTGCAACGTGCTGCTGTTGGACGAGCCCACCAACGATCTCGACATCGACACGCTGCGGGCCCTGGAAGAGGCGATCCTCAACTTCGCCGGCTGCGCGGTCATCATCAGCCACGACCGCTGGTTCCTCGATCGCGTGGCGACGCACATCTTGGCGTTCGAGGGCGACAGCTACGTCCACTGGTGCGAAGGCAACTTCGAAACCTACGAGCAACAGCGTCACGAACGCCTCGGCCTGGAAGCCGATCAGCCCCACCGCATCAAGTATAAGAAGCTGCAGCACTAAGCAGCCTCAACATCCCAGGAGAATTTCATGAACGGCAAGAATGCGACCAAAGCGGGTATCGATATGGCGGCCTTTGTTTGCACGGCATATCTCGACGATCTCACGGATGCCCAACTGCTGGAACGCCCGTTGCCGGGCACCAACCACATCGCCTGGCAACTGGGGCACCTGATCGCCGCGGAGCACGATATGCTTTCGGCCGTCAAGCCAGGCGCCATGCCCAGGCTGCCCGAGGGTTTTACGGCAAAACACAACAAGGAGACCGCGGCGAGCGACAATCCCGCCGACTTCCTGACGAAAGGCGAATACCTCAAGCTGGCCCAGGAGCAGCGCGCGGCGACCTATGCGTTGCTGGAATCGCTGAGCGACGACGACTTGGACGAGCCCGGCCCCGAAACCATGCGCAGCTATTGTCCGACGGTCGGATCGGTATTCACGATGCAGGGGTCGCACTGGCTGATGCATGGCGGGCAATGGGCCATCATCCGCCGCAAACTCGGCAAGCCGCCATTGTTTTAGAGAAACGCGCCGGCGAGCTCGGCGCCTCGAGGACCGTATCGAACCGCTACAACATTGGCCGTCACTCTTGACCCGCCAGCGCGCTTGGCTCTATATCTAACTCTTGGAAATCGCGGGCGAGTCTCCCGCACTTTACGCAGTCAACAGCTACGAGGTACCCGAAGGTGTCGATCATTCGCGTAGGCGCAACGAAGAAGTATTCCGACGGCTGGGAAACGGCATTCGGCAAGGGCAAGAAGAAGCCGGCCACCGCCATCAAGGCCAAGGCCGCCAAGAAATCCACCAAGAAGGCCGCCGGCAAGAAGACCGCCAAGAAGCGCAAGAAGTAGCGCTCCGAGCGCCCGACGAACTGCATCGGGTGGCGCTGGCACCATTCAGTGGCACCCGAGTTCGTGAATTTACGGGAGTCGATCGCCTGTCTAAGGTGATCGGTGCGTCCTTGCGCCACCGGCCACAGCCGCTCGCATCAAGTGGATTCGATATGGTTGCTGATGCGACTGTTCTCGTCGTGGGTGCCGGCCCCACCGGGCTGCTCCTGGCCTCGGAGCTCTACCGCCGGGGAGTCGAGTGTCGTGTCATCGATGCGCATCCAGCGCCGCTGCACTGGGACCGAGCGACGGTTGTGCACCCGCGCTCCCTCGAAGTTTTCGAGTCCCTGGGACTTCTTGAGCCCTTACTCGCCGCGGGTGTCAAGCAGCGTGTGGCCCGCTTGCACTCGGCGGGAAAAGTGCTCGGGGAGATCGACCTGGCGACTTGCGGCAGTCGCTATGGCTTCAACATTGGCATCTCGGAGGAAGTAACCGAGTCCATTTTGACCGAATACCTCCGCCAGCAGGGCGGTGAGGTCATTCGCTCATCCAGTCTCGTCGAGCTTGAGCACCAGCAGGACGGCCTCGTCGCCACGATCCAGCGCGATGGCGCAACGGAGCAAGTCTCGGTTCGGTGGGTCGTCGGGTGCGACGGGCTCCACAGCACTACCCGGAATCTGAGTGGCATCGAACTGACCGGCCACGATATCGCCCAGTGCTGGGCAGTGTTCGATGCGACCTTGACGGGGTGGTCGGACTCGTACGAGGCGAATTACGCCTATCTGGACGACATCCCGGTGATCCTGACCGCACTTCCGGGCCGGCGGTGGCGCGTCTATCTGCGGCCGAGCTCTCCGGACTCCGACCTGGTGGCTGACGCGTCGTCCACGATCGGCCGCTACCTACCCACGATCGGCTTCGACGAGGTCGCCAACCCGACACGCTTCCACTGTCACACGAAAGTAGCGACGCGGTTCCGGTCGGGTCGCATCTTGTTGGCGGGAGACGCAGCCCACGTCTGCTCTCCTGCCCAGGGTCACGGCATGAACAGCGGCCTTCAAGACGCCTTCAACCTGGCCTGGAAGCTTGCACTCGTCTGCCAAGGGCACTGCACTTCCGCCCTGCTGGACAGCTACGAAGCGGAGCGACGGCCGGTGGCCCAGACGATCACTGCCTCGGGGGACGCGATCGAGCAAGCCCAAGCCGTGACCGACCCAGCCGAACGACGCACACGCGACGAATCGCTTCGCGCGGTGTTTGCCAACCCGAACTCGCGGCACCACGAGGCGATTGCCGAGGCGGAGCTCGATATCGACTACCAAGACTCACCGATCGTCATGGGAGATAAGCACGAGGCGCTCGCACCTGGCCAGCGTCTCCCAGACACGATCGAGGTTTTCCTGGCCGGTGGCGAGGCCTGTAGGCTACGCGAGTTGACCCACCGCGCGGGCCACACCGCGCTGCTCATCGGCGGATGTTCAGCACATCACGACGGGCTCGCACGGCTCGACGGCTCGCTACGGTCCCAGTGCGTCGCGTCCGTCATCGAAGCGACGGTCGTGCTCAGCGGCCGTCACGACGATCCGGCCCCGTATGCACGTCTTGCACCCGCCTCGGCCGGCCAGTTGGGCATCGACGAAGTGACGCTTCTGATCATCCGGCCCGACGGGCACGTCGGCCTCCGCGCCGACCGAAACCACCTCGAATCGTTGGCGGCCTACCACACGCTGTTGAAGTCCGGCCGAACTTGACCCGTTGCGCTCGCCTGCACCTCATATCGCCCCGCAAGCGCCCCAGCGTCTGGCGCGTCCGCGCCGGCGGCAGGCAACCAGACCAATGAGGCCGAGCGCTGCGAGGACGAAGCTGGAGGCTTCGGGGACCACCGTAAAAGTCACGACCGCGTTGTGAATTGTGAGTGCCTTCTCGAAGTCACCATCAATTTCGTCAAGATACACTCCGCCGTTCGCGAGGTGGAAAGTAGGAATATTGGCGACGCGGTCGCGAAACAAGGAACTCGCCGCGGCGAAAGTGTTTGGGAGCGGCGAAACAAAGGTTGAGTTGTTGAGATCATTCCACTGCATCATAATTCCACCGCCTCGGCTGAAGTTGAACTGATCGTTCGTGGTTGACTCAAAGATGCTCGCGCCTGACATGGTTCCTGCCGAGAGACCCAGCGCGCCGCCACCCAATATCAGCGGGACAGGGGTGTTTGCCTCGAACCGCCTCCCGGTTCCACCAGGGAAGGTCTGAATCGAGGAGAGCGTGAAATCCTCCTCGTCGTATGTGAAGGTGAGCGTGCTAATCCCAAGAGACTCCACTTCCGCAAAAAGGTTTTCCAATACGCCGTTGCCGGTCACCTCGACCTTGATGATCGCCGCGTTACTGACTGTGCAGCAGCACAACAGGACCAATGCTCCAAGTTGGCGGCTCAACAAGGATCTTGTCATGAGCCAATACACCAGACCCGTCGGGATTGAGAAAAACGAGACTGTGAGTGCGGCGCGGGAACGATTCATTAGCATCTCTCCAGAATTCGAACGCGAGGCGGGAATCTACAGGCAACGAAAGCCCATGCCGACACTGCCACAGTCATCAAGGCGGCGAATCGTCGGAAAAGGGACGGACATTCTCTGCGGCAATCAAAGCATAAAGGGCTACTTGAACCGCCTGCGTAGCACCCACATCAACGCACAACCGACGATCCCTAGCACCGCCGTACTTGGCTCAGGGACGGTTGCCACGCGGAACCCGATGTTGAGGAACTCGCTCGCCGGGTTGTTGGCGAGCCGGAACGGGGACTGCAAGTGGTCCGGGACGAAGTTGAACGCACCACCTCGCAAGCCCCGAAGCGACTCGCTAATCAAGGCTTCGTTCCACTCCGAGACGTTGCCGCCTTGGTCGGACGTGCTGTAGAAACTCTCGCTGAACGGGCCGGCGCTGCCGACCGTCGTCAGGTTGCCGTTTTGGGCGTTCCAATCCGCGCCTAATAAGTAGTTGGCCACGTTCGTTCCCGGATTGCTGATGTTGCCCACGCTGTCCGCCGTGGCGACCGTGGGCGCGCTGTTGCTGCCGGTGGGATAAAGCCAGTAGTCGTCACTGTCGCCCCCCTGCGCGGCCGGCTGATGATAGGCCGACTTGTACCACTCGTCTTCGCTGGTCAGGAACCAGGTGGCGCCCACGTTGCGAGTAATGCTGTTACCGTTGCTGGGCGTGGGCGTGCCGCCCAACAGCGTGTACGCACCGGTTTCGGTGTCGCCCGTCCCTTGACCGTTATTGAGCCAGTTGGCGAAGCGGATCGAGTCGTACCAACTCACGATATTCACGGGCTTGTCGGCCATGTTCATCTTGGGCGCATAGGTAAAGCTGCCGCTGACGCCGCTCTGCGTGATCCCGCCGCGGGCGTCGCTGCCCATGCTCACGTTGTACAGTCCCAGCGGATCGCTGGCGGCCTTGGCGTTTAAGAACTC
>JBBDYK010000191.1:0-5300 GCA_040901665.1 Pirellulales bacterium
CGTCAATCGCAGTCAAGCCATCCGCGATTACTTGGCTACAAGCGGTAAGGCGAGCGCCGACGAGATCAAAGAAGCACTTGCCAAGAAGGGCATCGAGGCCTCCGATAGTTTGATTAAGAAGCTGAAGTACGAGAAGCCAAAACGCAAGCGTGGCAAGAAGCGCGGTCGCCCGGCCGGCGCGACGGCGAAGGCAGCGAGCGTGTCGGTGGAATCGCTGGTGGCCGCCAATAAGATGGTCAATCAACTGGGCGGCATCGCCGCTGCCGAAAAGGCGATCGGGATCCTGAAACGGTTGGGATAGGCGGACGGCCGTTCACGGCGCGTCATCGCGGCCTGGCGGAGGCACGTTTCGATCGATCCCCGCAGCGGCCAGGGCGGCGGTCCACGAGCCGAAGTATCGTATCGCGGCCGGCACGAGCGGAGGGTCGTCACGGTAGACGCGATTGGCGGCAAGCGACTTGCCGTCGCGATGGCGCTGTTGGATTGCCGCCCGGATGGAATCCTTACTCCAGCGGCGGCGCGGGCGTTTCGACGTCTTCCGTGAAGGTTGCAGGCCGGCCGCGTGTAATGCGGCCTGCCAATTGGAGAAACAGTGCTTGGCGGCGGTGGCCAGGCCGTGGTCTTCACGGCAGGTAGCACTCCAGGTCATCGGCCGCATGGCGGCGTGGCGCCGTTTCAAGGCATCGATGATCGCGGCGCGGTCGAGATGCCGCGGTCCGGTGGATGATTCGGCCTGGGCGGGATCGATCGCCGCCGCAACGAGGACTTCTGCCCAGGAGCCAAAATACGTTCTCGCAGCGCGGTACAGCGCTGGGCGGCGCTGTCGGTTGTACTCGGCGGAGAGGTTCGCTCCTTTGACGCAGAGCTCGTCAATCCGCGCTAACAGGAGTTCGCGACGGCGGGCGAATCCGGCAAACAGGCTTCGGCGGCCGACGCCGGCATACCGCAGCGCGGTTTCCCAAGTCCCAAATTGCTGGCACGCCGCCGCGTATAGTTCGTGGTCTTGTTCAGCGACTCGGTCCGCGACCAGCGACTGTTGACTCACGTCGCGCTCGACGATTCGGCGGATGACGTCTTCGCGAGTCATGCGCTCCTCCTGTTCTTCGGCGGTCGGCGAGCATCCGCTAGCGATGCCTCGCGGATTCCGGCGGCCTGAAGTGCTTTCTTCCAGCTGCCAAACAGCCGCGTCGCCGCACCAGCCAGCGCGCTGGCCTCGCGAAAAGCTGCCATCGTCGAAATTGCCAGACCTTGCTGGTGACGCGACTGAATCTCCTGCAACACGAGTTGCCGTGTCCACGCCCTTAACCCAGGTTCAAAGCCGGCTGCCAAGACGGCGCTGCGCCAATTGCCGAATTGTTTCTTCGCTGCGGAATACAGGGTCGGATCCCGGTCCCACAACGTCGTGACTTGGGCGCCCTGCCGGTGCCATTCCTGAATCTCGGCGATCACCATCTGCTGCGACCAACGCCGGGCGATGATTGCTTTCGGCAAGCGGTCGTCGAGCCCGGCAGCGGCCACGGCCGCTCGCCAAGTGCCGAAATACCGTTTGGCGGCTTGCGCCAAACGCTTGTCCTTGAAGCCGACGAATTCGATCGGCTTACCGCGCACGTAGAAGTCCTGAATCGTGTCGATAATCTGGCGTCGCGTCCAGCGGCCAGGTCGCGGCGGCAGCCCGGCTGCCTCCAAGGCGTTGTTTAAGCTACCGAAGTAACGTGCGGCCGCGTCCGCCAACACCTTGTCGGCTACACGAATGTGAAACTGTCCGTGACGATACTGTAATCGCAGGTCGTCGAGAACCCGCTGTGCTGACCAGCGCCGCGGCGGCCGTATGTCTAATCCGGCCGCAAGCAGTGCATTATTCCAGTTGCCAAAGCGGCGAGTCGCTGCGCGAAATAGCGGCTTGTCATCCCGCCACACATGCCATAGTGGTGGACCTTGCCGGAAGCGAAAACGAACCTTTTCCAGTACGCGTTCGTCCGTCCATCGTTGCGGCACTCTTATGGGTACTCCCGCCGCCAGAACGGCGTTGCGCCAGCTGCCGAACCCATTCCGCGCCGCGCGATACAAGTCGGGACACGTCGACGACAGGCCCACGACCGGTTGCCCCTGCGCGTGCCGCGTCCGAATCGCCTCCAGCACCTCCTCGCGAGTCATGCGCTCCTCCTATTCTTCGCCGGTCGGCGAGAACACCCGGAGTCGCCCAAACCAATTCCCGCCGCCTTTACCGCGTTTCTCCAGTTGCCGAATCTCCGCTTCGCAGCCTCGGCCAACGTCGGGTTGTCCCGCGCGACGATGCCCGAGTCGAGCGTCAAACCCTGTTGATGACGTGACCGGATTTCATGGATGACGTAGTGCCGCGTCAAAGCGTGAGTTCCCGGATTCAGGCCCGCCGCCAACACCGCGCGGCCCCAGCTGCCGAAATGCCGTTTTACAGCGCCATACAGTGGCACATCCTGCTTGTGCAGGGATGCAAGCGGGACTCCCTGCCGGTGCCAATCCTGAATCGCATCGATCACCATCTGCCGCGACCAGCGTCGCGGCACGCGTGGTTTGGGAACACGGTCGCTTAATCCCGCGGCCGTGACGGCTGCCCACCAGCTGCCGAAATACCGTGTGGCCGCCTCGGCCAACGCCTTGTCCTTGAATCCGGGGAGCGCCCTCGCCATGCCGCGCACGTAGCGGTCTTGGATCGTGTCGATGACGCGCTGCTTGGTCCAGCGACCGGGGCGGGGCGGAAGCCCAGCTGCCTCGCAAGCGTTTTTCAAGCTTTCGAAATAGTGACGTGCCATCAGGCTCAGCGTGGGATCGGCCGCGTTAATGTAATATTGTTTGCGGCCGTAGCACGCCCGCAAGCCGTCGAGGACGAGATCCGGCGACCACGATCGCTGGCACGCGAACTCGAGCCCGGCCGCCCGCAACGCGTCGTTCCAACTCCCGAAGCGGTATGTCGCAGCGCGGAATAGCGATTCGTCGTCTCGCCACGTCTGCGACAGCGGCAGGCCGCGTCGATGACGGAGTTGCATCTCGTCCAGGACCCGATGACGGGTCCAACGCTGACGCGGCTTGGCTGGCAAGCCAGCCGCCAGCAGCGCGTGCCGCCAGCCGCCAAACCGTTTTTGCGCCGCAACGTACAAACGTTGGCATTGTCGTTGAACGCCAACGAGCGGTTGCCCCTGCGCGTATCGTATCCGAATCGCCTCCAGCACTTCCTCACGCGTCATGGTTCGTCGTGCCATGTCACCGCTCCGTGCTGTTGATGATCTGCTCAAACGTGTCCAACTGCTGCGGATGGTGCTGGCCGAGGTATTCCTTTACACGCGGGTTGGCGATCAGCCCCCGGACATAGATCACCAGCTTGAGCAGGTTCGTCGTGTACAGGCGGTACAGGCCCGTGTAAAAATCCTGCTGTTGTTCGGCCTCCCGCAGCTTCTTGAGTAGATCGCTTTTGGGCGTCTCGACCCGCGTCCAGGGCGTCTTGGCGCCGTTGGCCTTGGCCCGCTTGGACGACGGCGTCTTCAACACCAGCCCGCGCACGAAGGTGACGCTATAGTCCTTGCACGAATCCATCAGCTTGACGATCTCCGCCTGTCGCTCAGGTTTGACGTGGGCCAGTTCCTTGACACATTGCAGGTTCAGTTTCGAGGCTTCGAACGCCTTGGTGACCGACGGCTCCAGCTTCTTCATCAGGCTGATGTTCAGCCGGGCGCGAATCTTGGCGATCCCCAACGCGTCGGCGATGGTTTTTTCGTCCAACTCCTCCAGCGACTTCCGCAGCATGCGCATTTCCTGCGAGGTGCTCAATTGGTTGACCATCCGGTTGCCGGTAAACGCCTCCCGTTCCGCCCCGATCAGACAGGGAACCGTTTCCACGCCCATTTCCAGCAACAGCCGGTAACGCAAGTTGCCGTCGAGAATCTCATAACTGTCCCCCAGCGGGAACACGATCAATGGTTCCAAGAGGCCGACGGCCCGCAGGCTGGCCTCGATCCGCTTCTTGTACCGCTCGTTGACCTTCCGCTCGGTGCGGGGCACGAGCTTGACGATCGGAATGTCCAGGCCCTGGACGGGCTTGCCGTTGGCGATCATGCCAAGTCCTCCACGTAGTTAGGGTTCATAGCGAAATTCGCCCGCCAAATCGGGCCGATCACAGAGATTCACTTCCGTGAGCAACTGCACGAACTGGGCGTCCTGCCACAGCGCGTTGATACCGCCCAGCAGCGACACGAAGCGGTTCTCTTTGGTCCGCGCCTCGCGGACATACGACGTGCGGGCCCGCGTGGCGTCTTCGATGTCCTGCCGCAGCTGCGTGACCGTATATTGCGTCGCCGATTTGCGCGACTTCGAGTCGCGGGCCCGCGCGGCCATGATCTGCCGCGCCTGGGCGAAATTGGTCGTCGTCACCAGCCCGGCGTCGAACGCATCCATCAGCACGTTCTGCAGCTGGCTGTCGTCGGTCGAGGCGACGAGCATGGCAAATCGTATGGGGAACACCCCCTGTTCGACGCCGTGGATCAGCCGGTCTTCGCCCTGTTCCACCAAGCGAACGTAGTCACGGATGTAGTGCTCGCTCTTGCACGTAATGCGCGCCAGGGCGACGAAGTCCCAGCCCTCGTCGTGCAGCCGCTTGATCTCGCGGGCGAAGTCCATGCTGTCGGGCTTGGTGCGGGCGATGTTTTCGACGAGCGACTGCAGATAGGCTTCCTTGCGCGTGCAGGTGACGACTTCGGCCAGGATCGTGTCGTGGCCGAGCCGCTGATGCGCCATGAGTCGGCCTTCGCCGCAGATCAATTCGTAGGTGTCGGTCCGCTCCAAGAACTTGTCGTTGACCCGCACCGGCTTGATCAGGCCGACGCGATCGATACTCGTCACGTTCATATCAAACTGTTCCTGGTCGCGGTTGCGGGCGTTGATGACTTTGATCTTGGCGATCGGAACATGTTCGTAGCGGCGCTGCGAAAACGGTACGATGTCGAATGCGTTGTCCATAAAAGGGTCTCCGTTAGAGTAGGGTTTGGAGGAACGCCAAATCGTTGCAGCCGAACAGTTCGGTTCGCGTGGAGGTCGCCGAAACGCGCATCGTGTTTCGGCCGGCGAGCCAGCGGGGGAGCGCCACATAGCCGAGGATGTCCAGGTCGTGCGAATCGGCCAATAACACGCCCAGCGTGATGTCGATCACGTGGCGGTGGTCGGGCCGGATTGGCCAATACGCCGAATAGCCGTGGGCGATCGGCACCGCCGGTTCGACGGCCAGCGCCAGCTTCTGGTCCAATACCAGGAAGTCGGTGTAGGCCAACACGTCG
>JBBDYK010000192.1:0-5297 GCA_040901665.1 Pirellulales bacterium
ACCCCCCGCCGGCATCGCTTTACAATTCGCGACCATTGACCTGCCCCGAGCGGCTTTGCAGGCTGTTATGCCCGGGGCGCCGCTCGCCCAATCATGGCAAGCCATGACGACGTATTTGATCGTCGGCGTCCTACAACGCGATTCTTTGGCAAATCCGGCACAACCGTGAGATGAACCACAGCTTGCCCATTTTCGCGTGCCTGTTTGGCTACCTGCTGCTTAACTGTTCTGCGTCCAATGCACAACTTCCCACGGTGGGAACATCCGCCGGGCCCATGGCAACCGTGGCTCGCAGCGACGCCGCGCCGCGCGACAGCATTGCCGGCGATGCCCTGCTGCGACGCGTGCTGGCGGCCGTCGATGCGCAGCCCTCGCTCGCGGCGCGGCTGCGCTATCAGGTGAACTTGATGGGCCGATCTGCCGTCGGCTCGGGCGTTTACTTGCAGCAGGGCAGGGGACCGGAGCGGCTGTTGCGGTTCGAGCTGACGCTCGAAACCCCGCCGATCACCAGCCGCGTGCTGCACGTGGCCAACGGCGCCGATCTGTGGGTCGTCGAAGAACTGGCCGGCGAAAACAAGCTGTCGAGAGTCGACGTCGCACGCCTGCGCAACGCACGCCCCACGTCGCCCGGCGGAGTCGTCGACCCCAATGGCTGGCTGGCGCTGGGGGGACTGTCCCGCCTGTTGGGAAACCTCGACGCCGCATTTCGATTTGGTCCCGTGAGCGAAAGTCGACTCGACGACGTCCGCGTGTGGACGCTGGTCGGTCAATGGGACCATGGCCGGTTAGGCGATCTGCTGCCCGATCAAAAGGAAGCCATTCATGCCGGTGCGATGGTTGACTACGGCAAGCTTCCACAACGCTTACCTACCGCCGTGGTGCTGCACGTGGGCTGCGATGATTTCTTGCCCTACCGCATCGAGTATTGGCGCAACCAACAGCCGCGCGCCGGCGATTTTTTGAGCGGACGCGACGCGTTGGGGCAACTACTCGTGGTCATGGAGCTATACGAAGTGCGCATCGGCCACCCCATCGATCCGGCCCAGTTCGTCTTTCAACCGCCCGAGGGCCAGAAACCACAAGATCGCACCGCCGAGTTCCTCACCCGACTCGGCCTGGAAGAAGCACCGACGGCCGGAGCCAGGCGGCCAACGCCGCCGCGCCGCTAGCTCATCAGACCAGTGGCTGGAGACTGGGGGAACCGAAGGATGAGTCAATCGTCCTCCACTGCGAACGATCTCCCGGCAGAGCCGGGGGCTGAACGGGACAAAAGCGCTGCGATTCGCACCGCCTCCACCATGCCGCCGCACTCCGCTCGACCTTGCCACGCCACGTCAAAGGCCGTCCCATGCGCCACGCTGGTGCGCACGATGGGCAAGCCGAGCGTGACGTTCACGGCCCGATGCATTTCCAGCAGCTTGATAGCGATGTGACCCTGATCGTGATACATGGCTACCACGGCGTCGAACTCGCCGCGGCACGCACGACTGATCAACGTATCGGCAGGCGCAGGACCCACCAGGTTCAACCCCTCGGCCACGCCGCGCTCTACCGCGGGACGAATGATCCGGCGCTCTTCGTCGCCAAACAGACCCTCCTCGCCGGCGTGCGGATTCAGCGCGCAAACACCCACCCGCGGCGCCGAGCCCTTGATGCGCCTCATCACTTCCGACACGAGCCGGGCTTTCGCGACAACCGCCTCCGTGGTCAGCGCCGCAAACACCTCGGCCAGAGCCATGTGCAGCGTGACGTGGACGATCGCCAGCCCCGCCTCGCCGCGGATGAACGGGCCGGGCGCCAGGTAGAGCATCATGGCGAAATCGTCCACGCCGCACAGTTCCGCCAACAGTTCCGTGTGACCCGGATAGTGGTGCCCGGCCTGCCAGAGCGCCGCCTTGTGCAACGGCGCCGTCGTGATGGCATCGACTCGCCCGTCCAGCGCCAAGCGTGCGGCCAAAATCAAAGCGTCGTATGCCGCCTGGCCTCCCCGGGCGTCGATCGTTCCAGGTGCGACCTGCAGCACGTCATCCGAACCAGTCTTCAAACAGGGAATGCGATCGGGCGCAGCCAGTGCAGCTTCCGGCGAGTCGATGAGCTCGACTTGCGCGTCGCTGTGCAATAACCGCACAGCCCGCCGCAAGATTTCCGGATGGCCGACGACCAACGGACGGCAACAGGCGTGCAGCGCCGCATCCGACCAGGCTCCGACAATCGTTTCGGGCCCGATTCCCGCGGGATCTCCCATCGTGATGGCGATGTGTGGTTTGCTCATATCCGAATTCTAGTCGTCCATCGCCGCTGGACGAAGTGGCGCGGCGGAGTGTCTAATAAACGGCTGTGGCGCTTGCCCAGGCACGGCCGTCGATCCCGCCTCGGATGCATTTCTTCGCTTTTTCATCGTGACACGCATTTTTACGACGCTGGCGTGGTTCGCCCTGGTGATGATGGGGGCTGCGCTCACTGTGGGCCTGTGGCTGGGCGATCTGCACGTCGACCACTCCGATGAAACGCTGCGCTGGGCGACCGTGCATCGGCTGACGGGAGTCGCCACGGCGCTGGTTGTGGTGCTTGTCAACAGTATCGTCGTCACCTACTTCATTGGCACCAGCCGCTGGTGCAAGGAAGTCAGCGAAACCTACGGCCTCGATCGCGCGCTCATCGTGCGATCGAACCAACTCAAGCGACGCACGTTTCCCTGGGCCGTGGTGGGCATGCTGACCGTCGTCGGCGTGATCGCACTAGGGGGCGCCGCCGATCCGGCCACCGGTCGACCCGGAACCGAAGACTGGGTTACCCCACACCTGTTGGGCGCCTTCGCCGGACTCGTTCTCGTCGGCTGGGTCTTTTGGATCGAGTGGCAGAACATCGCGCTGAACCAGCTCGTCATCGCCGACGTCATGTCCGAAGTGCGCCGCATCCGCTCCGCCAAGGGCTTGGAAGTCTAGATCGGTGCGACCCGACTCCAGCAGTTACTTCTGCTCGTCCACGTGACCCGCTTCGCCGTGCTGGTGATCGGCATGATCGTGCTCGGGTTCCGCAGTTTCGGATAGATCGTGACCATGATGGTCGTGCTCGTCGTGGGCATGCTCGTGATCGTGCCCGCCTTCTAGAAACACGGTCGCCCAGGCCAGCGCGATGCCGGCCACCAGCGCCAGCGATAGTTTGCCGCGATCGTGGCCGTGGAACTGCAACTCGGGCAACAGGTCGCTCGACGCGATGCAGATGAACGCGCCGGCCGCAAACCCCAGCACCTGGCCCAAGCCGTCGGCCGTTCCCGCAAATCGTGCAGATGCCACATAAAACAATGCGGCGCCCAGCGGAGTCACCAGCGCGTATAGCGTATTGAACAAGTGCCGAGACCTGACCGGCCGATCGGCCGCGGCCATCAGCGTGGCGATCGTGAGCGAATCAAACGGCTTGTGCAAGATGACGGCCAGCGCCGTGCCGATGCCCGCCAGCGCCACCAGCCCGTGGGCTTCCTCCGCCTTGACGGCGGCAGCCATGGCCAGGCCGTCGATCAGGCCGTGCAGCGTCAGTCCGATCGCGGCTCCGCTCCAAGAAAAGTGCGACGGCTTGACGGTGTGCCGATGGTCGTGCCCCTGATGGTGGTCGTGATCTTCCGCCTTCGCGATGACCTGTTCCAACGACAACGGGTCTTCGGGCACGTCGTGATGGTGAAAATGAAAAAACCGCTCGAGGAAGAACATGAACAGAAAGCCGGCCATGGCCCACAGCACCGTGGCGTCGATCGAGCGCGTGATCGCCAGGCTATGCGGCACCAGGTGCAGCAGGCCGATGCCCAGCACCACGCCGGAAACGAAGCTGATGGCGATTTGCATCCGCCGATGCGTGAGATGAAAGATCAGCGGAATCCAGCCGCCCAGTAGCGAGCAGGCCACGCAAGCCAGGCAGTAAAGCGAGAGCAAGAATACGGGGTGCATGGGCCAGTTTCCGAAACGGGCAAGTATCGCCTCGCAGCGCACCATCGGCAAGGCCCGCGCTCGAATCGGTTGCCGTTTTGTTGAGATTCCTGCTCGACAAGCCGCTTTAGCGCGCTCTTCCTGGTTAGCCGATCGGCGGCTCGCTGCGGGCCAGCGTGATGAGCATCGGGTCGGGCAACGCCGGCGAGCCCACATGCCGCAGCATGTTGTTGGCCTGCGCCACCGTATAGTGTGCGTGCGTGCAAACGTGAATCAGCACGTCCGCGCGGCGAAATGCAAACCGTTCGCCGGACGTGCGAACCTTGTACACCGTGTCGTCAAGCTGCTCGTCGGTAAGTCGATTGAGATATTGCCGCCAGTGCTCGTCCAACTCGGCCCAGCGCGTCCGCAAATCGGCCAGCGAGGTAATTGGATTCTGGCCTTCCTGGTTGCCGGGCAACTTGCCGGCCACGTCGCCCGGCGCCAGCGACTGCTCCTGGCCCTGCAGCGCATCGAGCCAGACGTACTCGGCCGCGAAGAGGTGCAGCAGCGTCTTCCAAATCGAACCTTGGCCGATGGGGAACGACTGTTGAAGTTGCTCGCCGGATAACTTTTCCGCGGCCTCCAGCTACCGCTGGTTGACCCACATCCGGTGCTGGTGCAGGCGGTGGACGACTGCGACGCCGTTCATGACGAGCCTCCCGACCGATTCGATGAAAAACTAATTGATCACTGAGCATACCAGATCGGTTGACCCCCGGCGGCAACTCGGCGTATCGTGAGGACCGTGCTGCGGTGTCCAGGGTTCACGGCGAGTTCGACTTCATGCGCGCCTGCGTCCAACGAGTCAGCCAGGCCCGCGTCACGATCGATGGTGACGTTTGCGGCCAGATCGAGCGGGGACTGGTCGTGCTGCTTGGCGTGGGGATCGATGACACGCTCGACGACGCGCGTCAACTGGCCGAAAAAATCGCGACCTTGCGCATCTTCGACGACGCCGACGGCAAGATGAACCTGGCATTGGCCGACGTGGCCGGCGCGATGCTGGTCGTCAGCCAGTTCACGCTGTTGGGCGACTGCCGCAAAGGCCGCCGGCCCAGCTATGTGGCCGCTGCCGGGCCCGAGCTGGCCGAGTCGCTCTACGAATCCTTCGTAACTGCCGTCCGCGAGCAGGGGATTTCCGTCGCCACCGGCCGATTTCGCCAGCAGATGCAGGTCACGCTGACCAACGATGGGCCAGTGACGCTGCTGCTCGACAGCCGCAAGGTGTTTTGATTCGAAGTCTATCTGGAGGGAGTTGGCCACCGAGGGCACCGAGGTGGACGAAGGTGGAGACGGAAGGAGATTGACCACGAAGCTCACGAAGGGCACGAAGGA
>JBBDYK010000193.1:0-5274 GCA_040901665.1 Pirellulales bacterium
GCGCCGGTTCGCCATTCGCCGACACCGACCCCAACTTGCACCACGCCACGGAACGAATCCCGACCGGTCTCGGCGGCGCAGACTCGGCCGCCTGGGGCGCATCGCAGAGTCATGTGTTGCACTCGGCGCTGGCGCGTTTGACGCCAGAGGGTGCGGCACGGGGCGCAAGTGATCCGCCGCCGCCGCCGATCGCAGTCCCCCCCGCGCCGGCGCCGCCGGTGATCGTTCGTCCCATTCAATCCGCGCCGCGCTCTGTCGTCGGCGTCGTGGCTCCGGCGCCGCGTGCCGCGTCGCTGCCGCCTTTGGTGCGTCCTTCCGCGCCGCCGTTGTCGCAGGTAGCGCGGCCGAGCCATGCCGGGCATTGGCTCAGTGTGGCCATCATGAGCGGACTTATCATGGTGGCGGTCGTGCTGGCGATCCTTGCGCTCGCGCGCTAGCGCGCGAAACGGCGCGATTTGCGGGGTTGGGCGGGGGGTATCTACCGGCCGAAACCCCCTCCCGTCAAGACCCCCTTCTGGCAGAAAAACCGGACCATGTCCACCTCGACAAATCGTTGAAAAATAAGCACTTACGACAATCTATTGAAATTGATCTCCTGCCCGACATAGGATGGAATTGCCGGATTCGCCTCCGGTCTTGTCCTGTCGTCCGACGCGCCTCGGAGCGGAGCAGCAAATCGACCCTTTCGGGTCGCTTCTCAACGGATTGTCTTGTGCTGCCGGACTACGCTGTGGGGGTCATTTCCATGCATCGCCGCGAGCTACAAAGTGGGAAACGGCTGTCGAAGCTGCAACAGCGACACTTCGTCGCCGCGCTGGCCAAGGCTCGTCGTCCAAGCACCGCTGCGAGCAAGCGCATTCGCGGCATGCAACGCAACGAGATGCTGCCGTTTGTACCCCCCGAAGATTGGCACGAGCCGACCGGCGCAGGCAACGGCTACCGCATCGTCGTGCAACGGCCCGGCAACGGCTTCCGCCATATCCTCACGCCCGCAGACATTCGCCAACGGCTCGCCCAGTTTCCCGATCACATGCTGGCGAACCTCGAGGTCGTGCAGCTCAGCCGGATGACGCGCAAGAAGCAAAGCTTTCCCTGCTACGGCATGCAGTGGGGATCGAGCTTGTATCTCTATCCGATCGAAACTGGCCTGGCCGAATACTACCACGCGCCTCCCACGCCCGCCCAGCGCAACGAAGCCCGCATGTATGGCGGCCGCTGGCTGCAAGAGACCCCCGGCGCTTGGAAGCTCGAATGGTCGGAAGAGACCATCCGCGACTTCTACCTCAACAACATCTTGATTCACGAGCTGGGTCATCTGGTCGACGATCGCAACACGGGCTATGTAGCCCGCGAGCGGTACGCCGAGTGGTTCTCGCTCGAGCACGGCTATCGCCACAGCCTGGCCCGCAGCCGCGCCCGCAAGACCGTGCGCCGGCACCACAAGCCGACGTTGGGCCGCACGGCGTAGCAATTCTCGGCTCGCTCAGGCCCGCGCTCGCCGCTGCTTGCTTCGTCCCTTATATTGGCGCACGACGTGGGCAGGGGCAGGTGGTCCCACGGCCCGATTGTGGGAACTCTGTCGAGGCATGCCGCGACAATGCTCGCCTTTCGCCGCAACCGATTCGCTAGCCGGCTTTGGCCGTTCCTGCTGTGCTTGGCGCCCCTGCTGGGCCCACCGACGAATGCTCTGGCTGCCCCTCCCACGACGCTAGAGCGGGCCCAAATCCGTTCGGTCGAGACCTGGCTCCGCGATGCCGGAAAGCTCTACAAGGCGGGCAGGCATGCAGAAGCAGGCAAACTCGTCCAACGCAGCCAGCGCGTGCTCGACTTGTTGGCCAAGGATGATTCAAGCGAGCTGGCTGCGCTAACGGCCGACCTTCGCAAACGCACCGACCGTGCCCGCGAGTTGCTGGCACAACAGGGAATCGAGATTCGCGTGACGGCGCCGCCCGCCAAACCGGCTCAGCCCAAGGATGCGGCAACCATCAGCTTCAGAAAGCAGATTGCGCCACTGCTCGTGTCGAAGTGCGGCGGCTGCCACGTGCAGCGCTCGCGCGGAGAATTCAGCATGGCGACCTACGCCGCGCTGCAAAAGGGTTCGCCCGATGGCGCGGTGGTCATGCCGGGCGACGCGTCGGGCAGCCGCATGGTCGAACTCATCGAAGCGGGCGACATGCCTCGCGGCGGGGGCAAGATCTCGCCCGACGAGTTGCAACTGTTGGTCACCTGGATCAACGAGGGAGCGAAATACGACGGCGACGATCCGGCCCAACCGCTCCGCAGCCTCGCGCCGCCCGATCCCAACGCTACAACCGAGCGGCTGGCGGTCGTGCAGGCCAAGGGAGACGAGGGCGTGTTATTTGCGCGCGACCTCGGACCGGTGCTCATCGAGCACTGCCTGGCGTGTCACGGCGATCAGAACCCCAGCAACGGCCTGAGCCTGTATACGTTCCAGCGGATGCTCTCGGGCGGCAATCGCGGCCTCCCCTTGGTGCCCGCAAAACCAGCCGAGAGTTTGCTCGTCAAAAAGCTCCGCGGCCAGGCCGACGGCGAGCAGATGCCTCGCGACAAGCCGCCGCTGCCGGAAGAAACCATTGCGCAGTTCGAAAAATGGATCGCCCTGGGCGCGAAATTCGACGGCGCAGACCCGGCCGCTCCACTCGAGGACGTCGTAGCGCTGGTGGTCGCCATGAATGCGACACATGACGAACTGACCAAGAGCCGCGCGGCGCTGGCCGAGCGCAACTGGCGGCTGATCCTGCCCGACTCGCAACCCGAACACATGGAAACGGCGCAAGTGCTGGTCTACGGCAGCGTCGATCGGCAACTGCTGGACAAAGTCGCAAGCGTGGCGGATGAACAAGCCGCCGCGATTGCCAAGCTGTTCAAGTTGCCCGCCGGACCGCTGGTCAAAGGCCGCCTCACGCTCTACGTCTTCGACAAGCGCTACGACTATGGCGAAGTCGGCACGATGCTCGAACGACGGGAAATTCCCGCGGCGTGGCGAGGACATTGGCGCTATTCGGGCGTGGATGCGTATGGCTGCCTGCTGCTGGAAAGCGATGACGTGCCGCCCGGGCTGGTCGCACAGCAAATTGCCGGCGCCTATGTCGCCAGCCTGGGCAAGGTCCCCCCGTGGTTCTCGGAAGGAACTGCTCGGGCCGTCGCAGCAAAGCTCGATCCCCGCGACGGGCGCGTCAAAACCTGGGACGCAGCGGTGGCGCGGCTGTTGCAAACCGTCGACAAGCCGGATGCGTTTCTCGCCGGCCAACTACCGCCGGAAGAAGGCGACACGTTGAGCTATGGCTTCGTGAAGTATCTGATGACTTCGGCCGATCGCTTTGCCGGGCTGTTGGAGGCGCTTGCCCAGGGCACGGCTTTCGATGCGGCGTTCGAGGCGAGCTATCGCGCTAAGCCGGCCGATGCCGCAGCCAATTGGGTCAGCCGAGCCACTCGTCGCGGGCGCTAACCTCGACCGTCACTCAATCGCTCGATCGACACCAGCGCATTGAGGCTGCCCGAGCGAAATCCCTCCAGGTCGAGCGTCACGTACTTGAAGCCCAGTTTTTTAAACTGCGTGACGACCTGCTCGCGCACCCCAGCGGCGCAAAGTTCCGATAGCGCTTCCACAGGAACCTCCAGCCGGGCCATGTCACCCTTGTGATAGCGGACGCGCAGGGTGCGCAAACCCAACTCGCGCAGGTACTGCTCGGCTGCGTCGATCATGGCCAGACGCTCGGGCGTCACCGCTTCGCCATAGGCCACGCGGCTGCTCAAACAGGGCGTGGCGGGCTTGTCCCAGACGGGCAACTCCCAGTACTCGGCCAGCGCCCGCACGTCCGCTTTGCGATAGCCGCACTCGGCCAGAGGGCTCAACACCTGGTGCTCGCCCGCGGCGATCATGCCGGGACGATAGTCGCCCAAATCATCGACGTTGGCGCCGTTGAGCATCACAGCCACGCCGAGCCCTTGGGCCACGCCCTCCATCTGTGAGTACAACTCGGTCTTGCAGTGGTAGCAGCGATCCGGCGCGTTGCGCAAGTAATCGTCTTGCGAGAACTCGTCGGTGTGCAGCACTTCGTGGCGAATGCCAATGCGAACGGCCAGGCGGCGCGCTTCGTCCAACTCGCCCGCGGCCAGGCTGGCACTGGTGCCAGTGACGGCCACGGCCCGCTCCCCCAGAGCCAGTTGCGCCGCTTTGGCCACCACGGTGCTGTCGACGCCGGCCGAGAACGCCACGGCGCACGAGCCGTAACCGCGGATCAATTCCACGAGCCGCTGGGCGAGCATACCGCGGTCGTCGGTTGCGTGGTCAGTCATCGTGCGTGGGGGATCTGCTGTCAGGCCGAAGGTATTGGGACGGCGCCCGAGCGCGCGGCGTGCCCCCGTGAATCCTATCGGCATTGTAGCACGGCCGGCACACGATTGCGGAAGGGCGCATGCCGCCAGGAGGTGCACGCTCATGGCACCGCTACTTGCATCGCGCTTTCATCTGTGGGATATTTTTTGGTTTATCCCCTCTCGTGTGGCGAAATCCGGCTGCGAAAGTTTGAGGACCGGAATGCGGATCTGGCCTGCGATCGATCTCCGCGGCGGCAAGTGCGTGCGGCTGCGGCAGGGCGATTATCGTCGCGAAACCGTGTTCGGAGAGGATCCGGCCGCCATGGCCCTGCATTGGGCCAGCCAGGGCGCCCAGTGCCTGCACCTGGTCGATCTCGACGGGGCGCGGAGCGGGCAAGTCGAGAATTGGCCCAGCATCGCGGCCATCATCGCGGCCGTCGACATTCCCTGCGAATTGGGCGGCGGCGTGCGCGACCTGGCGACGATCCAGCGACTGTTCGACGCGGGAATCGCCCGCGTTGTGATTGGCACGCTGGCGCTGAAAGAGCCCGATTGGTTTCGCCAAATGTGCCGCCAGTTTCCCCAGCGGATCGCGCTGGGTCTCGACGCCCGCAAAGGCGCGGTAGCGACCGAAGGCTGGCTGGAAACCAGCCACACCTCGGCCCTCGATTTGGCGCTGCGCTTTGCCGACGAGCCGCTGGCCGCGATCATCTATACCGACATCGACACCGACGGCATGCTTTCCGGGCCGAACTTCGACGGCATCAGCAAATTGCAACAGGCCGTCAACGTGCCGGTCGTCGCCTCGGGCGGCGTGACCACCGGCGAGGACGTGGCGCAGCTTGCCGCACTGGGCGTTACCGATTGCATTATTGGCCGCGCGTTGTATGAAGAGACCTTAACCCTGGCCGATGCGCTCAGGCGCGCGCGTCC
>JBBDYK010000194.1:0-5269 GCA_040901665.1 Pirellulales bacterium
GAGCCGGGCGTTTCGCCGGCCGTCCACCGCCGCCGAAGTGGATCGCGTGCTGCCACTGGTCGAATACGTGCATCAAGACGGCGGCAATTTTTCCGAAGCGATCGGGCTGGGCCTGCAAGCGATGCTCGTCTCGCCGCACTTCCTTTTTCGCGTAGAGCTCGATCCGCCGGCCGACGACGTCGACGGCATTCGCGAGCTGAGTGATTTCGAAGTAGCCACTCGGCTGTCGTACTTTTTGTGGAGCTCGCTGCCGGACGAGGAGTTGTTCGAGCTCGCTCGACAGGACGCGTTGCGGAAGGACGACAATCTGGCCAGGCAAGTGCGGCGGATGCTGGCCGACGAAAAATCGCAAGCACTGGTGGAAAACTTCGCCGGGCAATGGCTGCAATTGCGCAATTTGAACACCGTCGCCCCCGATAAGGGCGTGTATGGCGACTTCGACGAAGAGCTGCGCGGCGCCATGCGACAGGAGACCGAGGCGTTCTTCACCGCGATCATGCGCGAGGATCGTAGCGTGCTGGAGTTTCTGGACGCCGACTATACGTTTCTCAACGAGCGGCTCGCCAGGCACTACGGCATTGGCGACATCAAGGGCAACGATCTGCAACGCGTGCCGCTCGATCCGGCGCGGCGCGGCGGCGTCTTGGGGCAGGCCAGCGTGCTGACCGTCACCTCGAACCCCACGCGCACCTCGCCGGTCAAGCGGGGCAAATGGGTGCTCGAAAATCTGCTCGGCACTCCGCCGGCCGATCCGCCGCCCGACGTGCCTCCGCTGGAGGAAAAGATGCTGGTGGGCACGCTGCGCGAGCGGATGGAGCAACATCGCGAAAACGCCGTCTGCGCCAGTTGTCACAAGGCGATGGACCCGCTGGGCTTTGGCTTGGAGAACTATGACGGCATTGGTGCCTGGCGCGATCAGGACGGTGAATTCGCCATCGACGCGTCGGGCGAGTTGCCCAACGGGCAGAAGTTCTCCGGCCCGCAGGAATTGAAGCAAGTACTCAAGGCGCGGCAGGACGATTTCTTGCGCTGCCTGGCCGAAAAAATGTTGACTTATGGCCTGGGGCGCGGGGTCGAGTATAGTGACAGGTGCACCGTGCGAGACATCGCCGCGGCCACCGCAGCCAACGATTACAAGTTTTCGAGTTTGATTCTGGCCGTCGTCCAGAGCGACGCCTTCCAGAAGCGATCGGCACTGCCTGACGCGGCCGACGCAAGTGCAACGGCAAAGGAAGCGACCGATGGTAAATAGCTGGCAGATTTCGCGACGCACGGTGTTGCGCGGCATTGGCACGGCGGTGGCGCTGCCGATGTTGGACGCCATGACGCCTGCCTTGGCCCTGGCCGGCGAGAATAAGCAACTGGCGCCCACGCGAATGGGTTTCATCTATGTGCCCAACGGCAAGCACATGCCGGACTGGACGCCCGCGGCCGACGGCGAAGCGTTCGAGCTGCCCTATATCATGGAGCCGCTGGCCAACGTCAAGGACCGCTTGCTGGTGATCAGCGGGCTGGCGCAAACCAAAGCCCGGGCCAATGGCGATGGCGCCGGCGATCATGCCCGAGCACTGGGTAGCTTCTTGACGGGCGTGCAAGTGCGCAAAACCCACGGCGCGGATATCCAGGCGGGCAAATCGGTCGACCAGGTGGCCGCCGGACTGGTTGGGCGCAAGACCAAGTTCCCCTCTCTCGAACTAGGTTGCGATCGCGGCATGCTGGCCGGCAACTGCGACTCGGGCTATAGCTGCTCGTACTCGACCAATATCTCCTGGCGCAGCGAATCGACTCCCTCGGCCAAGGAAGTCGACCCGCAGTTGGCCTTCGAGCGGATGTTCTCGCTGGGCGATGCCGGCGCGCAACGCTCCAAGCGCGAACGCTACAAGAAGAGCGTGCTGGATTTCGTCCTCGAGGACGCCCACGACTTGCGCGAAAAGCTCGGCAACAAGGACCAGCGCAAGCTGGACGAGTATCTCACCTCGGTGCGCGAACTGGAAATGCGGATCGACCTGGCCGGTCGTCGCCCCGACCAGCAAGTGCCCGACTATCCGCGACCGGCCGGCATTCCGCAGGATTACGCCGAGCACATCCGCCTGATGTACGACCTGTTGGTGCTGGCCTTCCAGGGCGACCTGACCCGGGTCTCGACGTTCGTGGTGGCCAACGAAGGGAGCAATCGGGCCTATCCGTTCATCGGCGTGCCCGACGGGCATCACGATCTGTCGCACCACGGTGGCGACGCCAAGAAGCAGGAAAAGATTCGCGACATCAATCGCTTCCACGTCACGCACCTGGCCTATTTCCTGGAAAAGCTCAACGGAATTCAGGAAGGCGAGCGGACGCTCTTGGACAACTCGATGATCCTCTACGGCAGCGGCATCGGCGACGGCAACCGCCACAATCACGACGATCTGCCGATCTTGATGGCCGGCCGCGGCGGCGACACGATTCGACCCGGACGGCACATGAAGCTTGGCCAGGAAACGCCGCTCAACAATCTCTACCTGGCGATGCTCGACCGCATGGAGTCATCGGTCGACCAACTCGGCGACAGCACCGGCCGACTCGACGGGCTGGTGTAGTCGACATTGGAGTCCAGCGCGCGGCGGTCGCTGCAACAGGCTGACGCCTGTACTCCAACATTGCTTCGAAAGGCGGTTGATATGTGGCGGGCGCGAAGCTTCGTTGTCGCACTGGCGGGAACGCTGCTGCTCGGCTGCGGCCAGCGTGACGAGCGGCCACGCATTGGCGTGATGCCGAAGTTGATGGGCATCAGCTATTTCACCGCAGCCGGCAAGGGCGCCCAACAAGCGGCCGACGAGTTGGACGTCGCCCTGACCTACGACGGACCGGCGGTCGACAGCGCCGAAGAACAAGTGAAGATGATCGACCGCTGGATCGCCCAGGGCTACGACATGATCGCCGTGGCGCCGAACGATCCGGAGTTGATCGCGCCGGCGCTGAAGCGCGCCAAGAACGCCGGCATCACCGTGCTCACCTGGGACGCGGACGCCAATCCCGAGGCATCCGAGCGACTGACATTCGTCAGCCAGGCGCCCCCCGCAGGCATCGCGCACACGATGGTCGACCTGCTGGGCCACGCGCTAGGCGGCCAGGGCAAGGCAGTCATCATCACCGGTTCGGCCACCTCGCCCAATCAAAACGCCTGGATGAAGCTGATGCGGGCGCGGCTCGAGGAAAAGTATCCCCAGATGGAGCTATTGGAGACGCTGGTCAGCGACGAGGATCAGGCCAAAGCGTATCGGTTGGCACGCGACGTGATCAACGCCCAGCCGGATCTCAAAGGCATCTGGGCGATCACCACGGTGGCATTTCCCGGCGCCGCCAAGGCCGTGCGCGACGCGGACAAAACCGGCGAGATTTTCGTCACCGGCCTGAGCCTGCCCAACACGATGCGCGAGTACGTCGAGGACGGCACCGTTGAAAAAGTCGTGCTCTGGAATCCGGTCGATTTGGGTTACCTGACGGTGCATGCGGCCAAGATGCTCCGCGACGGCAAGCTCACCGCAGGCCAGCATCAGATCGGCCGGCTCGACGACATCCACGTCAGCCCCGGCGAAGTACTGCTCGGCCCACCGCTCGTGTTCGATCGCGAAAACATCAACAAATACGATTTTTGATAATTCGCGCGAGAGATTCCACGGTTCAGCCCCCGGCTCCGCCGGGGGATTCTTTTGAGCCATGCTTCCCCGCTTGCCGCTCTTTCACAAACGCAACAATCTCCGGCGGCGCCGGAACCAAACCACGCCGGCGTTTGAGCGCTCAATCGATCACGAGCTCCTTCACTTGCGGCAGCGTCGCCCGCACTTTCTGGATCATCCCATCGTGCTCGTCCTGCACCGCGCGCGTGGTGATCACCACGCTTCCACCACTGACAATCCATCCCAGACCAGATGGCGCCAGCAACTCATTCAAAGCTTCGCAAAGTGGCTTGCCTTTGATCGTGGCAGTCAAATGGCTGCGAGAGTCCCACTGTGGCGCCGGCACGGACGCTTTGTCGATCTCAATGGGAATTTGATGCAGATCGACCAGATAGTCGACGGCGTCTTGCAGCGGCGTTTGCTGAAACTCGATCATCGTCGTTTCGCTCAGCGTTCCGGTAATCGCATCGTGGCGCGCGTCGCTGTGCACGGCAATGATCCGCAGGTCCACAAGCGGCGCCAATCGTGCGAGACCTGTTGGCGTAACCGCCGTTTCCGTCAGGCCAATCGCTCCGAGCGTTCGTAGCGGCAGGACCCGATCGCGCAACAACTCATCGGTGATTTCGCTGCCCTTCAAGTAGACCTCGCCCGGACGACGCAGGCCGAAGAATGCTCGCGCCCAACAAGTCGCTGTGTCCTCGAGCGGCACTCGTCCGTACCCGCGTATCGGGCCCCAGCCCTCGTCGAAGTACACTACTAACGCTCCCGCGGTCGTGAGCGCCGTCACAGCCCGCCGCTGCTGTGCGATTCGCGAGGCGCGCAGCGCGACCGTCACAGCAAACAGCGTCACCAGCACCAGCAACGTGCGAAGGCTGTAGCGAAGCCATCGTCCGCGCGGGCTGCGCGTTGGCACTTCGTCGGCCATGGCGATTCTCTGTTCCGTTCCAATGCCGCTCGCCGCCGGGAATGTACGCCTATGCGGCGAAAATCAGCACCGGCAACCGTCATGCTACCACATCGCCAGGCAACCACATTGGCACTTCGGCCCCTTTCGGCATAGGATACTCCAAGTGCCCCGGCAACCTCGGGGCGGTTGTTGGATGGCCCCTTCGGAACCACTAGCCAGCTTGAGGAAGTGCGCAATGGAAAACAGCAAGTTGAATCGTCGTGATTTCGAACGACTGACGGCGGCCGCTGTCGGTGGACTTTTGGCCGGTACCGGCATCATGAGTAGCGCGCATGGCGCCGACGAGACCAAGCCGCCAGCCAAGGATCCCAAGAAGAACCCGCTGCTGGGCGAGCCGCACGTCTGCCGCGGCATCAACATGTGCAAGGGGCTGGGCGCCGGCAAGGACAACGCCTGCGCCGGTCAAGGCGCCTGCGCCACGGCCAAGGCCCACACCTGTCACTACGACAATGAATGTCGCGGCCAAGGCGGCTGCGGCGCCAAGCCCGGCGAAAACGAGTGCAAGGCCAAGGGCGAATGCGGCGTGCCGATGGGCAGCCGCGCCTGGAAGAAAGCCCGCGCGCGGTTCGAAGAACTGATGGCCACCGAAGGCAAGAAAGGCGGGCCGGCGCCGGCGAAGAAGTCGTAGCGCCGCGTTTCGTGG
>JBBDYK010000195.1:0-5250 GCA_040901665.1 Pirellulales bacterium
AGGTGGCTACCCTGAGGAACGGAATCGGTCCTCCGAACATGCCCAGATCCAGGACTTGGCCTAATCGCCAAATGCAATGCCACTCTCCGAGGTCGAGCGGCGAATGTCGTCGTCCGACAGGGGCTGCGCAGTAATCCTACAAGCGACCCTCGACAAGATTCCTTGCGACGGTTAGGTTTGCAGCAACATGTGCCGACAACGAGGGGTTTCGGGAAACATGGCGTACAGATCGTAAGTCCAAGCTGCGGTGTGCCGTGCAATTGAGCCTCTAGATTGAGCCTCTAGACTGAGCCTCTAGACGGGGACTGCCCTGTGCGAAGCAGCACAGTATGTACGGGCCGGCTCCAGCCCGACCGCACGCCGGACGCTTGAAAAAAGCTACGGTTGACAGACTTAGCTGGCAGTCACTAAACTCCCCGGCTTATCTAATTGCCAATTGCCGGGACGTTTATGTCGACCGGTCTGCTGCGCCACCGACGCCTCGGATGAGTCTGACATGTCGCCAAGTACTGACGAGCGACCAACGCGACCCATTACCGCCCGCGCTTGTCCACGTATTGGCATAATTCCACCCCTTAGGAAGGAAGGGGGTGCTCAGTTATCGCGGGACCCTGCTGGAATGGGAGCGTGAAATACGTTGAAAGCACGAGGCGGTGATTCGCTGGCCACGAGGACAGGTCGGTGAAGATTGCATTCCGGCGCCGATCTCCTTTTCGGATTAGTCCGACTGACAATCCATCGTAGACAGTAAATAAACAAGTGAAAGACGAGAGAGAAAGTATGACCATGAAAGTCTTGCAAATTGGGTCGCTGATTCGCCGCTTTCGACGGCCATTGGTGGGATTGCTGGTTCTGCTCATCGCGTGTGCCGTCGTCGCGACGTCGCCCGTGGCCGCGTGCGCCGAAGACGCCAAGTCGACCAGCGAATCGACCTCCGGCGGATTTGCCACCGAGGGGTACGTGATATGGGGATTGGCGGTCGCCGGCTCTATCGCCGCCTTGGTGCAGGCTTTCTTGTTCTACAAGTCGATGATGGCCGCCGACCCCGGTTCGCCAAAGATGGTCGAAATTGCCGGCTACGTTCGCACCGGCGCCAACGCCTACCTGCGGCAGCAATACAAGGTCGTGGCCTTTTTCTTCGTTCTCATCTTCGGTCTGTTGGCGCTTGCCGCGTATGGGCTGAAGGTTCAAAGCGAATGGGTGCCCTTCGCGTTCATCACCGGCGGGTTCTTCTCCGGACTGGCGGGCTGGTTTGGCATGAAGACGGCCACATGGGCCAGCAGCCGTACCGCGGCAGGCGCACAGAGATCTCTCAATCAGGGCCTGCAGGTCGCCTTCCGTAGCGGCGCCGTCATGGGATTGACCGTCGTCGGCTTGGGCCTTCTGGATATTTGCCTGTGGTTCCTCGTGCTGTATTGGATTGTGCCCGGCATGGGTTACGAAGCCATCTCGCTCGAAGAGATTACGGTCACGATGCTGTGCTTCGGCATGGGCGCAAGCAGCCAGGCGCTGTTCGCTCGCGTGGGCGGCGGTATTTTCACCAAGGCGGCCGACGTCGGCGCCGACCTGGTGGGCAAGGTCGAACACGGTATTCCCGAAGACGACGCTCGAAACCCCGCGACCATCGCCGACAACGTCGGCGACAACGTCGGCGACGTGGCGGGCATGGGCGCCGACCTGTACGAATCCTATTGCGGCTCGATTCTGGCCACCGCCGCGTTGGGCGTCGCGGCCTTCGTCGGCAATCCTGAATTCCAACTTCGGGCATTGTTTCTGCCCATGGCCTTGGCCGGTGTGGGCATTTTCTTGTCGATCCTGGGGATCTACATGGTCCGCACGGGAGAAGACGCCACGCAGCGCAGTTTGCTTAGGGCGCTGGCCCGCGGCATCAACCTGTCCACCGTGCTAGTCGCCATCGCCGCCGCTGGATTGGCGTGGTTCATCATGACCGAGAAGTACGTCATGGTGTCGTGCAGCGTGATCGTGGGGCTCGTCGCTGGCTGGCTGATCGGCAAGTGGACTGAGTATTGCACGAGCGACGAGTACAAGCCGACACGCGCACTCGCGGATCAGGCCGTTACAGGTCCGGCCACAGTGATTATTGGAGGCGTGGCTGAGGGCATGATGAGCACCTGGTTCCCCGTGATCGTCGTCTGTGTGGCCACGCTGATGGCCTTCGGATTCGCCGCGAATTGGAACTTCACCGATCCCGATGTTTTCGCGCTGGGTCTCTACGGAGTGGGGATCGCCGCGGTGGGGATGCTCAGCACGCTGGGAATCACGCTGGCGACCGACGCGTACGGCCCCATCGCCGACAATGCCGGCGGCAATGCCCAAATGGCGGGGCTCGAGCCCATCGTGCGCGAGCGGACCGATGCCCTCGACAGCTTGGGAAATACCACGGCGGCCACCGGTAAGGGCTTTGCCATCGGTTCGGCCGCGCTAACTGCCTTGGCGCTCTTGGCGGCCTACATCGAAGAGGTTCGCGTGGGCTTCGATCGTTGGGCCGACGCCGTGGCGGTTAACGTCGAGGGCAAGCCCGAGCAAACCTTGATGATCGAGGGCAGGGAGACCCTGCTCAAGGAAGGTCAATGGGTCAAATTGAATAAGGGCGTTGTCGTCAAGCTGGGCGGCGATCCCAAGGCCAATGAACCCTATCTGATGCTCGACGAGAAGGCCATCGTCGGTTTCAACGACAAACCGGACCACAGCCTTATCGACGCGACATTCGACGAGAAAGAGTTACTGGCTGAGGATCGACTCGTGCCGGTCAAGGACGCCAGGATGAGCCACTTCATGCGTTACTACGATGTCACGCTGATGAACCCAAAAATCCTGGTCGGCATGTTCTTAGGCGCCATGTCGACGTTCGTGTTCTGCGCGATGACGATGAAGGCCGTGGGCCGCGCCGCCAAGGGCATGGTCGAGGAAGTCCGCCGGCAGTTCCGCGAAAAACCCGGAATCATGTCCGGGACCGATACGCCCGATTATGCCGCGCCGGTTGCCATCAGCACCAAGGCCGCACAGCGAGAAATGGTCCTGCCATCGCTCCTGGCGCTGTTCGTGCCCGTCGCCACCGGGATGGTGCTGGGCGTGGGAGGCGTGATGGGCCTGCTGGTCGGCGGTTTGACGACTGGCTTCTGCGTGGCCGTTTTCATGGCCAACGCTGGCGGCGCCTGGGACAACGCGAAGAAGTATATCGAAGCCGGCGCTCACGGCGGCAAGGGAACCGACGCCCACAAGGCCGCGGTTGTCGGCGACACCGTGGGCGATCCGTTCAAGGACACCAGCGGTCCGAGCCTGAACATTCTCATCAAGCTGATGAGCATGGTCAGCGTCGTGGCCGCCGGCCTAGTTGTCCGCTACAGCCTTCATGCGCTGGGTATCTTTTAAGCGAAGTTGCCTGGCACGTGACACGCTCAGTGCTGGCTGCTGCGCGCCGGCCGCGATGACAAATACGCCGCAGCCGACCCAGCGGTCGTTCGGACCACGATTAAACGCATCGTCCTTGGTTGTCCTGCGCGGTAGCATGGAGTCGCCAGTGGGTGTCGGAAACCAACCGACGCCGGATCGTCGCCGTTCGACCGATGCGAGGCTACCGATGATCGACTTCCGAGCGAGCCGCGCTGGGTCGCGCGTTGCGACGACCACAGTAATTCTCGTCGTCGCGGTCGCGTTGGGCGCCGCGTCGTCTCTGCGATTGCTTGCCGACGACAATGTTGGGGCGACCGCCGATGCCCGACACGCAGTGGTCGTCTCCGTCTCGCCGCCGGCCAGCGACGCGGGTCTGGCCGTGCTCAAGCGCGGCGGCAATGCCGTCGACGCGGCCGTGGCCGTCGCCCTGTCGCTGGCCGTGACGTTCCCCGAAGCCGGCAACATCGGCGGCGGCGGGTTCATGATGGTCTGGCCCGGCAACGGCGCCCCGCCCCTCTTCATCGACTACCGCGAAACGGCCCCAGCCGCCGCCGCGCGAGACACCTTCGCCGCGGACAAGAATCAATTCAGCCACAAGACCGTGGGCGTGCCGGGCACGCTGCGCGGGCTGGAGCTTGCGCAGCGGCGGTTCGGCAAGCTGGCCTGGAAGGATCTCGTTGCGCCGGCGATCGCGCTGGCCGACGAGGGCTTCGACATCGAAGTGACAGTGGCCGAAGGGCTGAATGGCCAGTTGAGCAAGAAACGGGTGAACGCCGAGTTCGCGCGGATTTTTGCGAAAGCGGACGGGGCCAAGCCGAGTTCGACCAAGTCAGGCAGCGGCCAGTCCGGTAGCGACAAGTGGCAGCCCGGCGACCGGCTGGTGCAGCCCGATTTGGCTCGCACGCTGCGGGCGTTCGCGGCCGACGGGGCCGACGCTTTTTATCGTGGCCCCGTCGCCGAGCAGATCGTGGCCGAGATGCGCGCCGGCGGCGGACTGGTCGCGGCGGCCGATTTGCAGGGCTACCAGGCCAAGGTCCGCGCGCCGCTGCACGGCACGTTCCGCGGCTACGATATTTTCAGTTCCCCGCCGCCCAGCTCCGGCGGCACGTGCCTCGTCGAAATGCTCAACATTCTGGAAAACTTCGATCTGAAGAAACAGGGCCGACGCTCGCCCGAAACGGCGCACCTGCTGATCGAGGCCATGCGCAGGGCCTATTGCGATCGGGCCCGCTACTTGGGCGACCCCGATTTCGTCGAGGTTCCCAAGCATCTGACGAGCAAGGAATACGCCCGCAAGCTGGCGGCCGGCATCGATCCCAAGCGCGCGACTGAGAGTGAGGCGCTGGCCCCGGAAATCGCCATCTCCGACGAAGGCGCGTGTACGACGCACTTTTCCATCGTCGATCCCGGCGGCATGGCGGTCGCCAACACGTACACGCTGCAAGATAGTTTCGGTTCGCGCATCGTCGTCCGCGGGGCTGGCTTCATCCTGAACAACGAAATGACCGACTTCAATTGGCGGCCCGGCCATACCGACCGCTCCGGCGCGATCGGCACCGAGGCCAACACGATCGTGCCGGGCAAACGGATGCTCAGCTCGATGTCGCCCACGCTCGTGGCCAAGGATGGCAAGCTGGTTCTGGTCACCGGCAGCCCCGGCGGCCGCACGATTCCCAACACGGTGCTGTGCGTGCTGCTGGGCTTCTTGGAATTCGACCTGGACGTGCGCGAGGCGGTCGACGCGCCGCGGCTGCACCATCAATGGCTGCCCGACCGCGCGAGCATCGAGGGCGCGACCATTGAAGGCAATGCGGACCCGCAGTACGCGCCGCTGGT
>JBBDYK010000196.1:0-5247 GCA_040901665.1 Pirellulales bacterium
TTTCATTGGTCAAGCTGCGCAAGAGCGTGCCGTGGTGCATCACCGAGGCGATGTTCTCCAGCCCCTCGCCAAACCGCAAGCCATCGACGCTCGTAGGAATCGAATCGCACGTGCCCAATAGCTCGCTCCCCTTCATGCCGGGCGTGAAGGGGGTGTAGCTCTTGGGATCCCAAGTATCGGTCTGGGCGATGCCGCCGGGCAGCCAGATGAAGATGACCGAGTCGGCCTTCGCGGCCAGCGCGGCGGAGGAAGCTGCCTTGGCCGCGTTCGCCCGGGCCAGCAGCGACCCAAGCGCAGCGGGCAACGCCACGCTGCCCGCGCCCGCCAACGACCGCTGTATGAACTGTCGACGATGCATTCTCAAACCTGCTTCCCCCCGCCTGTCGTCGTTTCGCCCCTTCCTCCTCCCGCCTCCCGCCTCCAGCCTCCAGCCTCACTTGATGTACTGAAACTCCCCGCTGCACACCAGCGTCCACAGCACGTCTCGAAAACCCTCTTCCGGCGAGCCGGCGGCTTGCAGGAAGGCACGTCCCAGGTTCTTTTCGTCAGTGGTCGCCGGCCGGCTGAGCGCGGCGCGATACAGGCGATCGACCAGCCGGCGAGGATCCTGCCGGCCGATCGTGTCGTCGAACCTGGCGGCGGCGATGATCTCGTGCAACTCCTGGCCATTGAGCAACTCGAGCGACTGCACGACCGCCACGTCGTCGGGCCGGCTGGTGCTGATCTCGTTGCGCGAAGCCGGGCGTCCCAGCGCGCGGGCGAGCGCCGTCGATCGCGCGTCGACAAAGCACCGCAACTCCGGCGACCACTGGCCGCTGGTCGCCACGTGCAAGCTGTCGAGGAACTGTTCGGCCGTCAATCGCCGCAACGACGGCGAGCGGAAATAGCGCGGCGCCTGCTCCTGGCCGGCGCTAAAGTGATCTTCCAGTTCCGGGTCGTAGCGCAACTGGTATACGCGACTGGTAAGGATCTGGCGAATCGTGTGCTTCAAATCACAGCCATGCTCGATGAAGTCGTAGGCCAGCCAGTTCAACAGCTCAGGATGGCTGGCGGGCGTGTCGGCGCGAAAGTCGTCGGCCGGCTCAAACAAACCCAGCCCGAAGTAGCGCTTCCACAACCGGTTGACGATCGTCTTGGCGAAGCGCGGGTTTGCGGGGTCGGTGATCAACTGCGCGGCCAGGTGCAGTCGCGCGGAACTCTCCTGCGGAACCGGCTCCGCAGCGCCGGGCAACTCGAAGGGAAACCGGGCCGCCACGATCTCGCCGGTCTTGTTCTCGCAGCGAATCCGCTCCAGGTCGTGCGACGCAAACAAGCCGGCAAACGCCAGGAACCGCGTCTGCGGCCATTCGCCGTTCTCGAAATGGTCGTGGCAACTGGCGCACTTCATGCTGGTGCCCAGGAATACCTGAGCGACGTTGGCCGCCGTTTGCAGCGTGACCGTGTGGTCCTCGTTGCGGACGTATTCGATCGAGAAGGTGGTGCCGAGCACTTCCTTCGATTCGGCGTTCTTGCGGCGCGGCATGGTGGGGTCGATCAGTTCGGCCACCATCACGTCGAAGGGCCGGTTCTGCTCGAAGCTGGCCAGCAGCCACTCGCGATCGTTGCCGCGCGTGAGGATGCCCCCCTGCGAGAGCACGTTCTGGCTGGCCAGTGCATCTTCCCAAAACACAGTCCAGTGAGCGGCGTAGTCGCCGGAGCGGTCGAGCAGTTGATCGACCAGTTTCTCGCGCGCCTGCTGGCTGTCCTTGGCCGCCAGAAAGCGGTTGGCTTCGACCCACGTCGGAATCGCGCCGATCACGTCGAGATAGACGCGCCGCAGGTAGGTGGCCTTGTCGCACAGGCCCGGCTTTGGGCCGGCGGGCGCCGCAGGCCATTGGGCGGCGATGAACGCATCGATCGGGTGGAGCGAGCCGTTGCCGACTTGCGGCGGTATCGGCTTGAGCGGCAACTCGCGCAGTCGCGCGGCGCGGCGCTCGACCAGTTGCTGCTCGCTGTCCGGCGCGGCGCCCGGCTCCGCGGCACGAACATTTCGCACGCCGATCGCGGTGCAACACGCGCACGCCAGCGCCACCAGCGCCACACGTCGCGGCCAGTTCGTGCATCGCGGGAAATGGGAATTGGCGCCCCGCATTGGGCATGCTCCGGGATCGTTCCAGCGCGCTGCCGACACGCTACTTCGAGTTCGCGTACGACGGCGCGTTGATATCGGTGTCGGAGATGATTTGGTGGATGAATTGCACCTTAGGCGCGACCTTGGCGTCGGCGCCGCGAACAGTTTGCGGCACATAGCGGACATAGGTCTTGGCCAGCGGGTCGTAGAAGCGATCGCCCTTCTGGAAGATCGGCCGGTATTCGGCCATCTCGCCGAACCAGGGCGGGCCGAGCACTTGCGCGGGAATCCAGTGTCCCTTGCCCTGCTTTTCCAGCAGGTAGAACTCGGGATAGTCGTGGCTGTCGACCCACACTGTGCGCGCCGGAATGCCCGACAACCGGCACATGCCCACGAACAAGGCGCTCATTTCCTCGCAATCGCCGCAGCGCTGGTCGAGCGCGTGCATCGCGCCGCGAAAATCGCCGTTTTCGAATTTGACGTTGTCGCGGGTCCAGGCCCAAAACGACTTGACCGTCTCCCAGGCGCCTTGGTCTTCCTTGCCGCGACGCAGCGACTCGGTCAGTTCGATCATCTTCGGATTGTCGATGTCCACCCCTGGCGGAATGCCGGCCAGTTGCTCGCGCATTTCGGGCGGAGCGCCGCGCGGCGTCGCGAGCTCTTCGCCCGGCATGGAGAACTTGGTGCGATAGCGGGTGATCTCGTACATCCGTTCAACGTAGGCCGAGCCCCCCTTGGGGATTTGCGACACTTGAAACTTCAAGACGGCCGCCTGGCCCTTGAGCACTTGTTCGCTTACACGGCTGCCCGGACTGAGCTCCTGGCTGAGCAAGCGGACTTGCTGCTCCGGCCAATCCATTGGAATTGGACCGGTGGCGATCACGCCCTTGGCCGCAGCGTCAGGCGCCTCGATGCGGATCGCCCACTTGAAGCGATACGTGCGTGGGTCGACCAACTCCAGCGCGGGATCGGGGCGAGCATAGCGATTCTTCGCGGCCGACGGCGTCTTGGCGGCGGATCGTTGCACGGCGCCACTCGTCGTGCCGGCAGGCTCCGCCGACGCTTCCGTGGCGCTCGCCGGATCCAACGCCAAACTCAAAGCGCCGGACAGAACTAGTCCCCCGGCAACCAATCGAACTACGAACTGACGACGATCCATAAGTTCTCCGCAAACGCTGCGACAGATGTCAATATGGACAGTATGTTCAGACTGGGAAAGATTGTCAAAAATGGCGGGAATTCCTCGGTCAATTCGCTGCGGACGCGCCGGCGCCTCGATCGCTAATGGCCGCTGTCGCGAACGCGCCGCCGCAGTGCGGGGCGGTCGGCGGAAAGAAACGCGACCGGCAGCGCCGTCGTGCCGTCCAGGGACAGGTCGGCCAGCGCCTGGCCCAGCACGCTGGTGAACTTGAAGCCGTGGCCCGATAGTCCCGCGGCGAATACCACGCCTGGGCGATGCGGATGTCGATCGACGACAAAGTGTTCGTCGGGAGTCATCGTATACATGCACGTGGTGTGGTCGGTTCGCTGTGTCGTCGCCTCAATCAGGCAGCGCGACACAAAGTTGGCCACCTGGCCGAAGTCGATCGGATCGACGTCGCGGCTGACGGTCAAAGGATCGTCGACCACCAGCCCGCCGCTGTGCTGTCCCACCTTGACTCCGGCCGCGTCAATTTCGGGCACGCCATAGAAACAGCCTTCCGCCAAATCGTAGAGGAATCCAGGGCACCCCCGCCCGGCTTGATAGACATCGCTGCGCGTGGCAAACCAATAGAGAGGCTTACGGCGCACCTCGAAGGGAATCTCCAGCTCGGCCAGCAACTGGCTCGCCCAAGCGCCCGCTGCAATCACGAGCCGGCCAGCCGAATACGCGCCGCGATCGGTTTCGACGCGGAAGCCCGAGCCCTCGCTGGTCCAACGGCGGACGGCCTCGCCCGTGCGCAGCTCGGCGCCGGCGCGAACGGCTTCCTGTGCGTGCAGTTCGACGCAGCGCTCGACGCGCAGATAGCCAGCGCCTCGTTCGAGCACTGCTTCGCAGCCGTCGGGCACCAGGAACCCGGGAAACTCGGCAGTCACTTGCGCGGCGGAAAGATTCTCGATGTCCAGACCGTGACGGCGCGCGCTTTCGCGCACGCCGGCCAGCACCACGCCATCGGCCGGGCCAACCTGCAACAGCCCACATTGGTGAAACAGCGTCTCGCCAGTGCACTGCTCCAGCTCGCGCCAGCCGTCGAAGGCTCGTTCGACCAGCGGGACGTAATCGGGGTGCTCGAAATAAGCCCGGCGAATCAGCCGGGTTTGTCCGTGCGAGCTGCCGCGATCGTGGCCCGGTGCGAAGCGTTCGATGCCCAGCACGCGCACGCCACGCTGGGCCAGTCGCCATAACGCGGCTGAACCGACGCCTCCCACGCCGATAACGATTGCGTCATACGCGATCATGGGCATATCGCCTTTTGCGGGTCGGCTGCCTTGCGGGTTTTCGCCGGCCGCGCCGCACAATCCCCCATGCTGGCGGTCTGCCGGGCGTCGGTCAAGCGTTTCCCAAGTACACGCCAACGTTTGGCATCGGTCGACCTTTCGCCGCGAGGCAGTAATCGCGAACCGCGACTGAATTTCATTTGGGATTCCGCCGATAACGGATTGAAGCTACCGGAGGGTTGGGAAACGCGCTCAAAACGAGCCTCCCGCCAGACTGGTGTTGCGTGGCGAACGATCTGACGGCACAATTCGCCCCCGCGGTATGGTTGCCGTGCTGAGAGGACTCCGTTCGCCAAGATGCCAGACGTTTCCACGATCAAGTTGCCCGCCACCACGACCACTCCCGCGGACATCGCCCAGCAGCGATTGCGACAGAGCCCGTACTTCTATCTGAAGTCGCTGAGTTGCCGCTTCGACTCCGGCGTGCTGACACTACAGGGCAGAGTGCCCTATCTTCCCTTGCGGCACGTGGCCGAAGCCATCGTGGCCCGCGTCGACGGTGTCCAGCGCGTGGCCAACGAAGTGGAAGTGATCGATCCAGGCTACTCATTTGCTACCGCCGCTCCAGCGGTGCGAACCGCCGGATAATGGCCTTGGCGGCGCGCAATCCGTCGAGCGCCGCGCTGACGATGCCACCGGCATAGCCCGCGCCTTCGCCC
>JBBDYK010000197.1:0-5244 GCA_040901665.1 Pirellulales bacterium
CATGGGGACATTTCTAATGGTGCCGATAGGGGTCATTTCTAATGGTGAATGACAGTGGTACTTGGCCAGCGTCCGGCGTTCCAGGCCGGATACGCGGCATAACCCGATTGGACGGTTGGCTGGCGGCAACCTACCATTGCCTTGAAATCCGCGCGCCGCCGGAACCGCTGGTGCGGGGCGTGGCATTGCACTTGCACATGCCCTATCTTGAGGTTCGAGCAGGCGCTCGGGCGGTGGTGCGGAGCCCGTTACAAGGAGATCGGACGATGGTCGATCGTGAAGTCTTGGCCCAGCAATGGACCGACGTCTGTGCCAGGCTCCAGCAGAAGTGGAGCCAGCTTTCGGAGGCGGACTTTCGCGCTTGCGAAGAGAGCGTCGAAAGGCTGATCGATCAAATCCAGCAAAAGACGGGCGAATCCCGCGAGGTGATAACGCAATTCTTGTCGCAGGTCGCCGATGAAGCGGCCGTCGCCGCCCGCGAATTCCGCGACACGTTGCAAGGCAAGCTGCAGGCCGGCGCGGGCTATGCGGCCGATACGGCCAAACAGGGTTACGAGGCGGCCGAACGCGTCGTGCAAGAGCGTCCGGGTCAGTCTCTGACGGTGGCCTTTGGACTGGGAGTCGCCGCGGGAGTCGGCCTGGCGATTCTGCTGCGTGAACGGCCCAGCAGTCGCGCGCCGGCCCACCAGAGCGGCATCGCCGAGCAGTTTGGGCGACAATTGGCCGAGGCGCTGTCGCGCTTCGCGCCCAAGAGATAGCGCGCGACGATGGCGATCCATTCCAGCGACAGCAGATCGAAGATGAACAACGGATCCGGCCACGACGACCTGTTGCGGCAGATGGCCGCGGCCCGCGCCGCGTTATCGCGCGATGCGCAGTCGGCCGTGGCGAATGCGCGGACGTTGGCCGATTGGAAGCATCACTTTCGGGCTCATCCCTGGCTGTTTTGCGGCGGGGCGGCCGCGCTCGGCTTCTTGCTGGTGCCCCAGCGCAAGCCGTCGGGCGGCTCCACAGCGGACGAGCGCGCTACGGGAGATGCGGCCGAAGTGCCCGCGAGCATTGCCGCCACCGTGCTGGGCGCGGCGGCCACGTTTGCCGCCCGGCAATCGCTGAACTATCTCATTCGCCGCGGTTTCGATTTGCTCGAACAGCGCAGCCCGCCCGCGGGCGAGACCACTTCCGCACCCGACGTCGACTCGGCCCGACCATGATCACAACGATGCGCGATCCGAATACCGATCAACCGCACAGCGCCAGCGAGGCGATCGAGCCGACAGCCCAGGGGCCCGGTCTGCTCGGCCAGTATGCCGCGGACCTTTGCCAGCGGGCCGAGCAATTCGTCGTTTCGCACCCGAAACAAAGTCTCGTGGCCGCACTTTCGGCCGGAGTGATACTCGGATGGATCATCAGACGACGCTAGGCGAATCGCCGCGTCCGGCGCGCGATTTGCGACAACACGTAGCCGGCATGGCGCGCGACATCAACCGAATTGGCGAACTGCAGGTGCAACTGCTGGCGGCCGATCTGGGCCGGGCGCGCGCCAAGATGCTCGCCGGACTGGGTTGCTGGGCAGGAGCCGTGGGCTTCGTGCTGGCGCTATTGCCGGTGGCGGTCGGCGGCTTCGGGCTGTGGTTGTCCGACGTGACGCGGCTTTCGCCGGCCGGCGGATTATTGTGCGCAGCGGCAGCCGCAGTTGTGATTGCCGCGATGTTGTTGCTCATTGGCTGGTGGCAGTTTCGCAAGCAGCGTGAATTGTGGGGCACCTCGCTGGCCGAGCTGCGCAAAAACATGGCCGCGGTCCGCGAGGCGCTTTTGGACGCCGCCGCTGGACCCACGGAGACATCGACGCCCCGTGCAAACGAAACCTATTCCTGACATCGCAAAGCGGCCGCCTTGGCCGCACCCATGAGGAGATTAGTCATGCCCAATGCCAAGAATGCCCGCAGCACCAAGGAAGCCACGGCCGCGCGGCGGCCCAGCGAAGATCCCAAAGAGATCGCCCGCGACGTCGTCGACTATCTGACCGACTATGCCCGCGACAATCCGGGGCATGCCGCGTTGTTTTGCCTGGGTGTGGGCTTCGTGCTGGGTTGGAAGCTGAAGCCATGGTAGTCGCCGCGCGGCGTGTGGCGATGCGCGCCCCGTGGGCGATTGTCGCCTGGCTGTCGGACGGACGCCGACGACATCGCCGATCGAGTGAGCAAGCGAAGGGCAGTCATGTCTCCCAACGATTGGCAACGCGCGGTCATTGCAGCGGCCTACGTGTTCATCGGGGTCGTGGTGGTGGGCGCGATGTATTGGGCCCAGGCCGTGATGATTCCGGTGGCCCTGGCGATGTTGCTCACGCTGGTGCTCTCGCCGTTGGTACAGGCGCTGCAACGGCTGCACATCGGCCGTGCCCCGGCCGTCATCCTGGTGGTGGCGTTGACGTGCTCGCTGGTCGTCGGCGTGGGCTGGCTGATGACGCGGCAATTCGTCGAGCTGGCGGCCGAGCTGCCCGCCTATAGCGACACCATCAACACCAAGATTCGCTCGGTGCGGCAGATGATCGCCGGTCCCACGAGCGGCAAGTTCGGCAAATTCATCAGCGATGTCACGCAGACGTTGACGGAGCCCCATCCGACGACCGAGCGCGAACCGTCTAAGCTCGCGACGGAAGAGGCGTCGGCCGAGACTGAACATGTCGAGCAGGCGGCCGAAGAAGCGGCCAAGGAAGCGATGCCAAGGCCGGCGCCGATCATGGTTCAATCGGAAGTGCCAGGCTGGTTGGGCCAACTCACTGCGGCATTGGGATCGGTTGGAGAATCATTGGCCACTTTTGCGCTGGCTGTGGTGTTGACCATCTTCATGCTGCTCAACCGCGAGAGCATGCGCGATCGGCTGATACGGCTGATCGGGCATGGCCACATGACGGCCACGACGAAAGCCTTCGACGAGGCGATCCATCGCATCAGCCGCTTCCTGCTCATGCAAATGGTCGTCAACGGCACGTATGGCCTGGCACTGTCGGTCGGCCTGATGTTGCTGGGCGTTCACTACGCACTGCTGTGGGGATTGCTGGCGGCGGTGCTGCGTTACATTCCCTATTTGGGCGCATGGATCGCCGCCATCCCGCCCGTGCTTATCAGCATGGCCATGACGGATGGTTGGAGTCATCCGCTAATGGTCGTCGGCTGGATCGTGGTCCTCGAGCTGGTGAGCAATAACATCATGGAGCCGTTGCTCTATGGTCACAGCATTGGCGTCTCCGCGGTGGCGCTGTTGGTGGCGGCGGCATTCTGGGCGTTTCTTTGGGGACCGGTGGGGCTGGTGCTTTCCAGCCCGTTGACGGTCTGCCTGGTCGTGCTGGGAAAATACGTGCCTAGGCTGGGGTTCATCGACATTTTGTTGGGGGACAAGCCGGCGCTGGAGCCGCACCAATCGTTTTATCAACGATTGCTGGCGCGCGATTCGGACGAAGCGCGGCACATTGCACTGGCCCAGGTGCGCAGCGGTCCGGCGCAGGAGGTGTTCGATCGGTTGATCGTGCCAGCGTTGTCGTATTTTCGCCGCGATCTGGACCACAACGACCTGACCGAGCGCGACGAGCAGTCCATTCTCCGCGCCGTGCGTGAAATCGTCGACGAGTTGTCCGAGCATTTGCAAGCTGACGCCGACAAGGCCGCATTGCCTTCCGCGGACGAGGAAGCGCCGCCCCGACGCGTGCGGTTGTTGCTCTGTGCGGCCGAAGGCAAGGTCGACGAGTTGGCGTTGGAGCTGTTGCGCCACACGATCGACGGAAAGCGGTGGGACGTGCTGGCGGCCGGCGACGACATGTTGGCGGCGGAGCTGGTGGCGGCCGTGGTTGACGAGCAGGTGCCCGTGGTGTGCATTGCGTCGATCCCGCCGGGCGGGCTGGCGCACACGCGCTATCTTTGCAAGCGGCTGAGGTCCTACCATTCGGCGGTGAAGATTCTGGTCGGCCGCTGGGGATCGCACGGCGACCCCAAACTAATTGATGAGCAATTGCGCGACGCCGGCGCCGACATGGTCGACCACACGCTGCTGGAAACGTGCAAGCATCTGGACTCGTGGTGGAACGTGCTCGTCAGCACCGGCGAAACGGAGCAGGCCGCGACGGCCGAGCCGGTTCGCGACGCGGCGAGTGCCGCCAAAGGATAAAGAACCGCCGCACGGTACCGAGGTGTGCCGCGCGCCGTTAAACGCGGGCGTAAAACCCGCGGCCGGCGTGCTTGAGCTTGCCCTGGCGGACCAGCTCTTCCCAAACTTCCGTGGGGAATTGATCCGGCGGCACGATGCCTGCGATGGTGGACTTTTGCCCGGAGCTCATTGGTCCGCGGCCGATCTGTGACTCCTGGTCCAGTCGCGTGAGCTTCCAGCGTTTTTTGAAGGCGTTGTAGGCCGACTTGAGCACCGCGGGATCAAACGCCTGCCCTCCCGCCGCCGTGGCATTCGGATCATCGGACACGGGACGGACTCCTGGAGGTTGGTGCCATGCGACCGGGCGAGGAGCAACGTCGCTCGCCGGGTCGAACCACCTGCACGTTAGCAACGCGCGCGCCGCTTGGCAACCGGCAGACGCGGTCAGTCGCAAAAAGGTTCCTGACACCTTTTCCATTTTGCCGAAAAGGTGTCAGGAACCTTTTTCGGGGTTTTTAGGGCGGCCGCGTGGGCGGAGAGTGGATTCGAGACCGAGGCGTCGCACCGCGCGGTCGCTCCACGACTCGCCACCGAACGGATTGCCGCGCTGGATGCTGCGGCGGATCGCCTGCGCTTCAGCGTCCGTCTGGGGCGCGTTTACCAAATCGACCCAGCCACGCTGGCGCGCAAGCGGCCAGGCGGCCAACAGCGTCTTGTCTTCGGCCGATCCACGTAGCCAGCGGTACAAGCTTCCCCAGCGCCAATCTTCGGCGCGGCGTGACAAGCCCGCGCGCATGGCGTTGCGCTCGACATAACGCGCGACCGCGTAGAAGTGCTCGTCGTCTTGCACGGGGAACGACTTGAAGCGACCTTGATATACGTGGCCCGAGCCGGTCGACTCGCGATGGGCGTGCCAGCGTTGGGTGTGCGTCAGGCTGAGCCAGCCGACGAACCGCGACAGCTCGCCGTCCTGCCGCGGCCAAACGATCAAGTGCCAATGATTCGGCATCAAGCAGTAGGCCAGCAGCCGCGTCTCGGTCCGTTCGACCGCCTGCAACAACACTTGCTCGAACGCCTGGTACGCGCCATCGTCGTCGAAGATGG
>JBBDYK010000198.1:0-5206 GCA_040901665.1 Pirellulales bacterium
AATTGCCCGAAAGTCCCCTGGAAGACGACCAGGTTGATAGGCCGGATGTGTAAGTGGGGTAACCCATTCAGCTAACCGGTACTAACGGACGAATGCTTGGCCACATTTATCCAACGCTCTTGGATTCATGTCGCCGCTACGAGCTCAAAATGCGCCCTGACAGACTTTGTCTGTCCGGTCGCACTCGAAAGTATGCTCGATGTCGCTCTTTGCAAAAACCAATCAAAACCGCTGCGGGGCCTCACTGTCGGCCCCCAGCGGTCCTTTCCGGTGACCATATCTGAAAGGCCACACCCGTTCCCATTCCGAACACGGTAGTTAAGCTTTCAGAGCCGATGGTAGTACCCAAAGTGCGAGAGTAGGTATCGCCGGATTTTTCTCATGACCCCGACGGATCCCCAACGATCCGCCGGGGTTTTTTTCGCGCGGGCGCTCGCTGCCATTGCGATTGAATCAAGGCACTCCACTCTTCAATGCGACTGCCGACAACTCGATAAGCATGTCATCTCCCCAGGGGTACTCGAGAGGCTTGCCGTCCTCGGACAGCGCTTCTAAACGGTCGTTGGGGCCGGCGCATTGCAACGAGTAGCCGCTCGCGCTGGCAACATACCGCAAGGGCGCGCCGATAAAGTCCTCGTCCGGCGACGCGGCCATGTAGTCGGGCGCCAACTCCGCAAGCGTCTGGGGATACTTGCCATGATCGGCCCGGTAAGCCGCAATTGCGAACGCAGCTTTTGTCAGCTCAACATCCATCATTCCGCGTAGTTGGGAATCGGACGCGGACAACGATGCAGGTAGGAACAGTGCAACGAGCAGGTGCGACATTCGCATGGACTTTTCATGCCGCGACCCAAGGGCCGAAGCGATCGATCGGCTCAGGCTCCGCAAATCCTTACCTTGCTTGATGTAGTCGTTTTCAAGTTCTTCGAGCGCAGCCTCGCGCATTTCACGAGTCGGCAGCCGGCAGGCCGCGACACTTCGATCGAGCCAGACGTTCACTTCCTTGAAGACCTGGTTCCAGTCGATAGAGTTACGCCGAAATGCCGAAAAATCGTGAAAGGGGAACCGAGATCCAGGCGCGGCGCTGCCCTCCGACATTTCCTGCGCCAAGGCAAACATGCTGTCGAGGCGTTCGAATCGCTCGCTCCAGTCGATCGTGTCTGCAACATCGGTAATGGGCGACAGCGCATCCAGGTCGGCGCGCATAACTGCGATTTCGTCCGGGCCCAATTCAGCGTGCTGCAGCAACGCCCGTTGCGCTACACAAACTTGTCTGTTGATTTCGAGTCCCGACAACCAGTCGATCAATGTCGGACCTTGCATGACAAGGCGCGAGAGGCGATGGGCGGCGATCAAATCCTGCCACGCCGCGTCGACTTCGTCCGTCGAGGCTCGCAACAAGGCTCGGGCCAAAAGCGCGTCGGCAAGCGACCGGCTTTCCAGTGCCATCGTTCGTGGAGCGGAAAAATACCGATAAGTTTCGCTTGGCGCGACTATAATTGGATCGAACCGGCGCGGCCGACGACTGGCCTCCAGAACGATGTCCAACGGTGCTTTGTTTGTTCGTATCCATTCCGCGAGCGGAGGAAATTCTTCCTGGGACCATGGGCGGGCAACTGCCTGTTCGAGTTGAGCTTCGAGTTCGACCAGGGCCGCTGGTTTCACTTTCCCTTCAAGTACCTCCTTTAGTTTGCGTACATCCTCTGGAACCAATGGGCCGTCACTAGCCGCATGGAATTGAGCGACGAGTTTTTCGAAGTCGGGCACCGACGCAGGCGCCGGCCCGCTCGCACCTGATGGCTCAACTTTCATGCTTTTCGCAAAGGACTCCAACGAGACGAAATAGTCGCCCTGCTCGGAAGGCATCGGGATTCCCAGCGCTTTGAAAAAAGCATTGCGGGTTGTAGCATCGTACGCCTGCGGTCCCAAAGCGTGCCAAATCAGTACAGAAGCATTGGTTTCTGGGGTGACACCCTCGCCAAATCGCTGATTGATTGCGGCGATGTAGTCCACTGATCCATCTGCCCGCAGCGGCGAGGTAATGAACGTCGTGTCGCGCGAAGGCGTTACTCGGCTCGACTTCGTTCCAATTGCGGAAAACTTGTAAGCTGTTATTCCCAGCAAGCCTGCCAGGCAGGCCATTACCGAGACCGCAATCAATTTGCGTCGACGGCCACGGTCCGGCTTCAATGTCGCAGTCTCAAACGTCATCATGCTTCGATTGTCCACCGCACAGGCCGCAGGTGCAAACCTCGACCTGCAATCCACCATCTCGACGCTGGAAATCACAATCCGGGGTTTCTCGCGGCGGAATTGACGACATACGTCGCCGTTTTCCGTGACATTCCCACCCCCGTTCCGCCCTTACAAGGCAGATGGGCAAGGCCGCCGGAACCAGCGAGGCTCACTCTGATGAAAATACGCAAACCAGGCAATCGCCCGTCGCCATTTCGAGGTATTCATGGCCCATCAGGCTCACTGGGCAGGCGCACTCGCTGTCATCTCGAAGCGCTCGAACGGCGCGAGCTACTCGCCGCCGACACCTCCTGCTGGGTCGAGCCGCCCGCGGCGGAGCTGGCCGACGACGTCGTTCTCGACACCGATGCGGCCAGCGCCAATGCCGTCCGGGCCTCCGACGCCGGCTCTACGACCTCGACTGCCTTTGACCTCGGCGCCATCAGCGGCACACAGACCCTGAGCGGGTCGGTCGGCGGCTGGTGGGATCCCTCCGACGTCGTGAAATTCACGCTCACTCAGACCGCGTCCGTCACGGTCGGCCTCAGCGGTCTGCGCAGCGACATCGATCTGGCGCTTTACAACTCCAGCGGCAGCCGGATCGGTCTTTCGAACAAGTCGGGCTCCTCCGCCGAGTCGATCTCGCTCTCGCTGGACGCCGGCGTCTACTACATCCTGGTCGCGCCCTGGCGCACCGCGTCGAGCGGCTATGTGCTCGCGGTGAATGCCGCGCTCTCCGCGCCCGTGGCTACCGAGCCGACGACGCCCGTCGACCCCACGCCGCCGTCGACCACGCCCACGGCGCCGACCACGCCCACCGCGCCGACCGATCCCACCTCGCCGGTAACCGCCTTTCCGGACGTCGCCTACTTCGGCGGCAGCAACGACTGGAATCTGAACGCCATCAACGCGCCCGAAGTCTGGGCCCAAGGCTACACCGGCAGCGGAGTCACGGTGGCCGTCATCGACACCGGAGTCGACTGGGATCATTCCGACCTGGTCAACCAGATTTGGGTCAATGCCGACGAGATCGCCGGCAATGGAATCGACGACGACGGCAACGGCTACGTCGACGACGTGCGCGGCTGGGACTTTGTCTCCGGCGACAACAACCCCGACGACGGCAACGGCCACGGCACGCACGTGGCTGGCACGATCGCGGCCGACGCCAACGGCGCCGGCGCGACCGGCGTGGCCCCCGACGCCACGATCATGCCCGTGCGAGTGCTCGACAGCAGCGGCTCGGGCACGCTATCCGCTGTGGCGGCCGGCATCCGCTATGCGGCGGCCAACGGCGCCGACATCATCAACCTCAGCCTCGGCGGCGCGTTCAGCTCCGTGATCCAAGCGGCCCTGCAATACGCCCAGCAGCTCGGCGTGCTGATCGTGGCCGCCGCGGGCAACGAGTCGGCGTCGACGCCGTCCTATCCCGCCCGCTTCAGCGCATCGCTCAACAATGTCCTGTCCGTCGGCGCCCACAATTCGTCCAACTCGATTGCCAATTTCTCGAACGACGTGGGCGCTAGCGGCGCCGTGCAGGTCGACGCCCCGGGCGTCAGCGTCTATAGCACGTACGTCAACAATCGCTACGCGTCGTTCAGTGGGACGAGCATGGCCACTCCGCACGTCGCCGGCCTGGCGGCGCTGGCGCTTTCGGCCAACCAAAGCCTCACGGCCACGCAGTTGCGCAGCGTCATCGTCGACGGCGCCAATCGCTCGATCAGCGGCTCCGACTCCGAAGGCGGCATCAACGCCGCGCTCACCGTGGCCCTGGCCGCCGCCGGCCAGGTATCCACCAGCGTTTCTGCCAGCGCCACGACGCAAACGGCCACCGTCTCGCGTGCCGCCACCGTGCGGCGATTCTCACTTTCGGATACCGACGTGGGGGATGCATCCAATCCGACGGAGCTCGTCGCCGCGGCCCAAAACACGGCCGCCACGAGCGCGGCCGCGCCGGCGCCGCCCGACACCTCCGCGTGGCTGGCAGCAGCGCTTGACGAAGCGATCCTCTCGCTGGTGGATTCCGCCGTGTGCGACGGCGAGGACGACACGGAGGACGACGCGACCAGCGACTTGACGTCCGATCTGGCGGCACGGTCAACCGGCGACACCGCCAACGCAACGTCGCTGGCCTTGCAATCGCTGTTCAGCGAGGATGGCGCCTGGGCAAGTCTCCTGAGCGGCCCCCGCGGCCGGCAACGTGCGTGGCAAGCAGCGTAACCGCCGCAGGTCGCTGGCTCCTAGCGGCGGACGCATACGCTACAATACGGCCGCTTGCCCTCGGTTGCTTCCACGTTTTTGCAATCGCCAAGGAGGCTTTTCGTGTTCCAGCGCGAACTAGTGCTCTACAAGTTCAATCGCAACTATTTGCGGCTGTTGGCTTCCGATCTCGACGAGGCGGCCATGAACGTCGCGCCATTTCCTGGCGCGAACCCGCCGGTCTGGATCCTGGGGCACCTGGCCATTGCCACCGACTATGCCGGACGCATCCTCGGGCTCGAGCGGGCGTGTCCGCGTCGTTGGCATGCCATGTTCGCGCCGGGCAGCAACCCGGCCGCACTCGAGCCGCCGCTACCCAGCAAGGCCGAGTTGGTCGAAGCCTTCGAAGCGGGCTGCAATCGCGTGATCGAAGCACTGCCCAATGCGTCCGTCGAGGTCATCGACGCGCCGCACGCTCTCGAACTTTTGCGGCCCACCGTGCTCAAGACCAACGGCGACGTGTTGGCCCACCTGATGTGCACGCACGAAGCGTTTCACCTGGCGCAGCTTTCCGCCTGCCGCCGCAACGCCGGCAAGCCGCACGTGATTTAACCGCGCAGCAACCTGACAACCACGTCGTGGTATAGCTCGCCAGGTGCCACTGGCGTCTCGCCAGTGCGCTCTAAGCGAACCTATGCACTGGCAAGATGCCAGTGGCACCCAACGCCGTCCACTAGTCGGCGATGGTTATTGGCGTTAGTTGTTTTGCTTG
>JBBDYK010000199.1:0-5196 GCA_040901665.1 Pirellulales bacterium
CAGCCGTCGAGGACCGCTATCGGCCCGAAATGCGCAGGCTGGAACGCGAGTTGGTGTTGCAGATTCTCGACACGGCGTGGAAAGACCACCTGCTGGCGATGGATCACCTGCGCTCCAGCGTGGGCTTGCGCGGCTATGCCCAGGTGGATCCGAAAGTCGAATACAAGCGCGAGGGCATGCGGACCTTCGAATTGATGTGGTCGAGCGTGGCAGAGCGGGTGACCGATTTGATCTTCCGCATGGAGCAGGTCGACGAGTCGGCCGCGTCTCCCTGGACCGAAGCGCAGGCCATTCACGAGGAAGCGCCCTCGGCCACGGACATCGCCGGCCAGCAGCAAGCCGCCATTGATGGTACCCAGGTCGATCGCAAGCTGGAGCCGATTCGCAACCGCCAGGATCACGTCGGCCGCAACGATCCTTGCCCCTGTGGCAGCGGGAAGAAGTTCAAGAATTGCTGCATGCGCAAGGATGGCGCGGCGGCTTAGCCCCCGGCTTGGCCGGAGGAATTGGTTGCCGAATTGTGCATCGGCCACGTGGGAAAGGAGTCCCGACGCGATGCGTTATCTGTTCAATCTGTTCTACGCGGTAATCTTGCTCGCCAGCCTGCCCTGGCTGGTCGTGGCGGCCATCCGTCGCGGCAAGTACCGCACCGGTTGGAGCGCGAAGCTGCTGGGACTGGTGCCAGTGCGCGCTTCCGCGGCCCCATGCGTTTGGTTGCACGCGGTCAGCCTGGGCGAAGTGAGTCTGATCGGGCCGTTGGTCGCAGAGATACGACGCCGGCATCCGGATTGGCAGATCGCGGTTTCCACCACGACACTCACCGGTTATGAGTTGGCCCGCCTGCGCTACGCGGACCACCTGGTGTTCTACTGCCCGATGGACTTCAGTTGGGCCGTGCGGCGCGCAATGGCGCGTATCCGGCCGACAATGCTGCTGTTGGCCGAGTTGGAATTATGGCCCAACCTGATCGATGCGGCGCGAACGGCCGGCGCGAAGGTGGCGGTCATCAACGGCCGCTTGAGCGATCGGAGCTTTCGCGGCTACGGTCGTTTCCGCCCGCTGGTCAGCCGCTTGTTGGCAAAGCTCGACGTCATCGCCGCGCAGAATGCACAGTACGCCGATCGCTTCCTGGCTTTGGGGGCACGCGACGCGGCCGTGTACGTCACCGGTTCGCTCAAGTTCGACGGCGCCGCCACCGATCGCGACAATCCGCGCACGACGGCACTGCGCATGCTGGCCGGATTGAAGTCGAGCGAAGTGGTGTTTCTGGCCGGCAGCACGCAGGAGCCCGAGGAAAAGCTGGCGCTGGACGCCTATAGACAGCTTGCCGTCGCGCATCCGGAATTGCGGCTAGTGATCGTGCCGCGGCATCCCGAACGGTTCGAAGAGGTGGCGCGGCTGTTGGCCGCCGGCGACGTGCCGTGGCAGCGCCGCACGACGCTGGATCAACAGCCGGCCGATCCGCGGGCACGCATCCTGCTTATCGATCGCGTGGGCGAGTTGGCCGCCTGGTGGGGCGCCGCACACATCGCCTATGTCGGTGGCAGCATGGGCGAGCGTCAGGGACAAAACATGATCGAACCGGCCGCCTATGGCGCCACGGTTTCGTTCGGCCCCAAGACACGCAACTTCAAGGACGTGGTCGCTGCGCTGTTGGCGGCCAATGCGGCTGTCGTGGTGCATGACGGTCCGGAACTTACCGCGTTCGTGCGCCGCTCGCTGGAACAGCCGGGCTTTGCCGACGACCTGGGCGCACGGGCTCAACGCGTCGTCCGCGCGCAGCTTGGAGCAACGGCCCGGACAGTCGATTTGCTCGATGCCCTGGCGGCGCCCTCGGGGCGGTCCAGCGACCGGCGCTCAGCGGCCTGAAAAATGCTGTCCGTCGCGTAGCGTATACCCCGGCTGACTCCGGTTCTCCAACCGCCCGCGCCTTCCAGTTGCGACGCGCGGTTGCCGGCAGCTATAATGCCAGACTATCCTTTGTGGCGGTGATCTGTGCCGGGCTGATTGCCCCGGCGTTCCTTTTGTCGGTCAGGAGATGCGCACGTGGCAAGCGGCAAGTATTTGTTCACCAGCGAATCGGTAAGCATGGGCCACCCGGATAAGTTGGCCGACCAGATCTCGGACGGCGTGTTGGACGCCTTGCTCGCCCAGGATCCGATGAGCCGCGTCGCCTGCGAGACGATGGTTACCACGGGCGTGGCGATCGTGGCCGGCGAAATTACCACCAAGGCCGTGGTCGACTATTCCAGCGTCGTGCGAAACGTGATTCGCGAGGTGGGTTATACCGATGACGAGATGGGCATCAACGCCGATACCTGCGCCGTGATGGTCTCGATCGACAAGCAGAGTCCCGACATTGCCCAGGGGGTCAACGAGGACTCCAATCAGGGCAAGGACATCGGCGCCGGCGACCAGGGCTTGATGTTCGGCTTTGCCTCGAACGACACGCCCGAGCTGATGCCGTTGCCGATCGCATTGGCCCATCGCATTCTCAACCGGCTGACCGCCGCCCGGCAGAACAAAGAGGTCGACTGGCTGCGCCCCGACAGCAAAAGCCAGGTGACGGTCGAATATGAAGACAACCGGCCGGTGCGGATCGACACGGTGGTGGTTTCGACGCAGCACAGCCCGCAGGTTTCGAACGAAGAGATTCGCAAGTTCGTCATCGAGAAGATCGTCAAGCCCGAGCTGCCGCAAGAGCTGGTCAACGGCGAAATCAAGTATCACATCAATCCGACGGGCCGATTCGTGGTGGGCGGTCCGCACGGCGATTGCGGGCTAACCGGCCGCAAGATCATCGTCGACACGTACGGCGGCTGGGGCCGGCACGGTGGCGGCGCCTTCAGCGGCAAGGACGCGACCAAGGTGGACCGCAGCGCCGCCTACATGGCCCGGCACGTGGCCAAGAACATCGTGGCCGCGGGGCTGGCCGAGCACTGCGAAGTGCAGTTGGCCTATGCGATCGGCGTGACGCAGCCGGTGAGCGTCCACGTCGACACCGGCGGCACGGGCCAGGTGGACGACGAGCGAATTTGCGAGGTCGTCAAAGAGTTGTTCCCACTCACGCCGGGCGGCATCATCAAGTATCTCGACCTGCGGCGGCCGATCTTCCGCAAGACGGCGGCCGGCGGCCACTTCGGCCGCGACGATGCCGATTTCACCTGGGAAAGCACGCATCGCGCCAAAGAGCTGGCCAAGGCATGCGGCAGCGCCGTGGCCGCCCGGGCCTAAAGCAAGCGGGGACACCGCATGGATGCGCCTGTAACCGTTCGCCCAGTAGACTGGCCGGTGATCGACGCGCCGGTGGCGAGGCAAATTGTACGAGCGGCGCTCGCCACGTTGTTCACGTTTGTCACATTGGCTGCGCTAGCACTGTTTATGCGCCGCATCGATGGTTCGTTGCGCGCACCTCTGCCGACCGCCACGCTGCTGGCGCTTGCCGTTGGATTGGCGCTTGGGGCATTGGCATGTCGATACTCGGCTGCTCGCGCGCCTGGTTGTAATACTTCCTTAGCGCGATTTACCGTTTGGGCGGCGCCGACGGCCGTGCTGGTGCTCTGGACCGTGGGTGTATTGCTGCCCGGCACAACGCCATCGGGTTGGGCCACCTTTCTCGGATTGCTGCTGGTCGAAGAAGGCTGGAGCTGGGGCCGGTTCCCAAAAAAGGGGTCGGGAGTCGTTAATAATGACTCCCGTCCCCTTTTTTCGGAATCCGCGGCATCCGTCGATGTCGACGAGACGGCAACGCAGTTGCTGGTGCGGCGCCGGGAGCCGGATGGTGGTGACGCGATGGAAGGCTGGGTGCGTGTCGGCTTCGAGCCGGGGCAGCGACACGCGCTGGCCCACCTGGCAATTTGCCCGCCGATGACGACAACGCCCGCCTGCTATGCCGAAGCATCGGACGGCCCGCCGGCTCAGGTGAAGGTCGGCCAGGTGCTCCCCTACGGCGTGCGGCTGGAAATCAAGCTCGACGAAACCGCCAGCGAGGCATGCGAAGTGCTGGTGGAGTTTTCGATTCAGGAACGTCGATAATGATCACTGGCGGTTCAAGACGCCGGCTATCTGCGACAATCAATGACTCCCGTCCCCTTTTTCCCCCCGCGGTTCCCCTTGCAGCACATTGCCCATAGCTTCCACGATCCTGGGCGTGGGCAGGTCGATGCGGCCTTCGAGCAGGAACACGAAGTTGTCGGCCAGCACTTCCTCGGGATGGATGATGTACTTCGTGTTTGCGCCGATCTGCTCGGCGTAGCCGGGCACGCTGGCCGGTTCGACCAGCACCGCCTGGCCGTTGCGGAGCGCCGGACGGCGCATGCCGCCGTCGCGCTCCAGTTGCATCAATTTGAAGTCGAGATAATCGAACAACAATCCGCCGCGCGCCGGATCGTAGCGCTCGCTCTTGGAGATCAACACCGGCATCCATTCCAGCGGTCCACCGGGCGAATCGGTGCTGATGGCGAAGTTGTTCAAAGGGGCGTCGGGGTTGGTAATCTTCCGCGGCCGTAGCGGCTCGGGCAGTTGCACGTCGCCGGTGGGATGAAAGCCGATCGTGGCGTAAAGCCGCTTGCGCAGTTCGAGGTTGTGGCTCGATAGCACGTGGAACACCTCGTGTGGCAGAATCTTCGGCAGCCGGCTGGGCTGTTGGTCGAGCATGTTCTGCGGCAGCACGATGGCGCTACCGCGGCAGTAGGCCGCCCGGCCTTCTTCCTCGCCGCTGGTCTTGACCAGCAAAATGACCGGGGGCAGCGGCAGCTTCCAGGGACGTAGCTTCTCGCCCAGTTGCTCAAACATCGGCGTAAGCCGGGCAACCTCGGCGTCGGTCCAGGGGCGCACGTGTCCGGCAATGAAGCCCAAAAACTCCTGTTCGGAGACGGGACGACTGGTGCGCAGTCGCACCTGCCGGTCGAATGGGCTCAGTTGACGGATATAGTCGTCGCGCTGGGTGAGCGCGGCAATGCCTTCATGCTGGTCGGCGAATCGCACCACGGTCGCGTCGGTTAGTGGCACTTCAACCGCCGGTGCGCTTGCGGCAGAACCGCAGACGACCGCTGTCAGCGCGACCCACCAGATTCGTCGGCACTCCGCCCGTATCATTCGTTCCGGTCCGTTTGGATTCAATTTATTGATGTTTACTTGACGCCCAGCAGCACGGCCCACATCTCTTGTTGCCAGGGCGAGCCGACGGAACGGAAG
>JBBDYK010000200.1:0-5155 GCA_040901665.1 Pirellulales bacterium
ACAAGAATCGGCCACGGCCCCTAGGAACGGGACCACGGCGCACAAAACTTTTTTTAGAGTGTTTCGCCCAGGCACCGCTGCGCGCAAGCGCAGCGGTGCCGTTTTTTTAAACACGAATTCACCAACCACAACGACACCACGCCACGACGAAACGATTTCATGAACCACTAAGATCACCAAGAACACGAAGGACAAACGGCGAATTCATTCAACGATTTACCAAACCGCCGAGTGCGCAGAGGAAGCAGAGGAATCCAGAACCAAAAATCCCATCGTCGTGCCCGTCGTGTCGTCGTGGTAAACCCAAATGAACCACCACGACCACGACGTTCCGAATCCAATTTTTTTCCCTCCCCGTCCTTCGTGCCCTTGGTGACTTCGTGGTCAATCTCCTTCCGTCTCCACCTTCGTCCTCCTCCGTGACCTCGGTGCCCTCGGAGGCCAATCTCTCCATTTCACGGCGGCGTTTTTCCGGGCCGTGTGGGTGGGCGTTGACGCGCGCGATGGGAACCCGTAGCTTGTTCGCTAGGCGGCACTTCTTTTTTTCTCTCTCGATTCATGATCGGCGTGAAACGATGAAACTCAAAGACAGCTCGTTCTTCGTCACCGGTGGCGCATCGGGTTTGGGCGGCGCGTGCGTGCGGCGATTTGCGGCCGCGGGCGGCAAAGTTCTCATTGCCGACGTACAGGGCGAGGCCGGCACCGCATTGGCCAACGAGCTTGGCAAGAACGTACGCTTCGTGCGCACCGACGTCACCTCCGAAGCCAGCGTGCAGGAAGCGCTCGACGTGGCCAAGGCCCAGTTCGGCGGCGTGCAAGTCGTCATCAACTGCGCTGGCATCATCGGCGTGGGGCGCGTGGTGGGCAAAGACGGCCCGTACGACCTGGCGTCTTTTGCCCGCACGGTCCAGGTGAATTTGATCGGCACGTTCAACGTGATTCGGCTGGCCGCGGCGATGATGAGCAAGGGCGAGGCCAAGGCCGAAGGCGAGCGTGGCGTGATCATCAACACCGCCTCGGTGGCGGCCTTCGACGGGCAAGTTGGTCAGCCCGCTTACTCGGCCTCCAAAGGAGGAGTGGTTTCGATGACGCTGCCGATCGCCCGCGAGCTGGCCCGCTTCGGCATTCGCGTGATAACGATTGCACCGGGCGTATTCGAAACGGCGATGATGGCGGGCATGCCGTCGGAGCAGCAAGTGGCCCTGGAAGCCCAGGTGCCCTTCCCGCCGCGATTGGGCCGTGCCGACGAATTTGCCGCGCTGGCCGAGCACATCGTCGAAAACGTGATGCTCAACGGCACCACGATCCGCCTGGACGGCGCGTTGCGCTTAAGCACGAAATAGCACGCGTCGAACCGCGAAAACCGGGCGTTTTTGCCCGACCCCGCGCGCCTGACCGGCTAGACTTTCCTGACCACCGCGCCAAGTGCGCGCTAGGGCCCACGTATCAGAACCCGCTGCCAGGACCCGGCTGATGCCAGCGCGACGAAATCGATCGACGAAGCTGCTGATGGCCGGAGTGCTGGCGTGCCTGGCGCCTAGCGCGATTCGCGCGGTTGCCGCCGTGCCGTTCGACGACCTGGTGCTCACTCGCACCGAGACCGCCGCCCGACCACGCAGCTTGGCGCCAACGCTGGCTCAACAGGTCGTCGCGGCCAGCGGGCGATCACCGGAGACGGCGGCCGAGGTCGAGCGGGAGTTGAACGCTCGCATCGATCAGTTGCAGCGCCGCGGCACCGTGGTCGGCAACGCGCTCGACCGGGCGCGCGTCATTCACGAGTTCATTCATGCCGACATCCTGCGCGGCAAGTACGATCCGGCAGCCAGCGATCTGGCGGTCACATTGGCCGGCGGTGCGTACAACTGCGCCAGCGTTTCGGCGGTTTTCTTGACGTTCGCGCAGGCATTCGGCGTCGATGCGACCGCCGTCTCGGTCGTGGGGCACGTGTGGTGCCGGATCGAAACCGAGGCGGGTCCGTTCGACGTGGAAACCACCTGCCGCGACTGGTTCGTCTTGGCGGCCGCGCGGGCTGGCTTCACGCCCCAGGAGCATGCCCGGCAATCGCCAGCCTGGCAGGAGCATCTGCGCCGTGTGGCACAGGCGCGCGAGCTGGATCAAGCGGCCTTTCTGGCGGTTTTCCACTACAACCGCGGTGTGCGTTTGTTACGGCAGGGCGAATTCGAGGCGGCGGCCGCGGCCAACCGGACCGCGCTCGAACTCGATTGGCGCTGCGAGCCGGCCTACGGCAATCTATGGGCGGCGCTGGGCGGCCGGACAGGGGCCAAACAGGCCGAGCGCGAGGTTTCCGCCGGCACGCCGACGTTGACTTCCGGCAACGCGCGATGATTTCCCGCGACATTGCTCCGCGGCGGCGATTTCCGGCCAACTCTTGTTTTTGACAACCGGCCGGTTTCGACGTAGATACCCTTTACGGACGTTTGCTCGCCCGGGGCAGCGCAAGCGATTCGCACTTCTCGGGACTCCGGCAAGTCGGACTGCCGGACGGGTAGCACTTGGGGCAGCTTCCTCCTCTCACACGATCCATCGATCAACGCCGAACCGCTCGCCGGGCAACCGCGCGTGGCGGCTCTCGATACGTCGACACGTCATTTGCGCGGATTACACCTTGAGGAATGCAACCCATGAGTAGCTCGCTGACCCTGCCTCCCCTGGAAACGACGCCCGAGTTTGCGCCGCTGACCGATGACCCCGTGCGCCGACTGGTGTGGGAAGTGTTGGCGGGACTCTATCCGGGCGGACGAACTCCGGAGCGTCGCGCCGTCCAGCGATTCCCGTACCCGCAGTTGCTCTACCTGACGCCGGTCGGAGACGATCTGGCGCCGACGGGCGAGGCGGTCTCCGTGATCGGCAAACACTTGTCCGAGCGCGGGCTGGGTTTTTATCACATGCACCCGCTGCCGTATCGCCGCATGATCGCCTCGCTGCAGTTGCCGCAATCGCAGTGGGCCGGTTTCCTGGTCGACCTGAAATGGACCCGCTTCACGCAATTCGGCTGGTACGACAGCGGCGGCAACTTTCTACAATCGGTGACCGCGCCGGTCGCGCCGCGCGCCGCGTAGCGACGCCAGTTCCGCGGGGCGTGCTAGTTGTTATTGGAGCTATCGCTGCCGGGCGCTTCGCCGGTTGACGGCTCGGCGGCGTCGATGTAGCGCTCCAGCCGGCGGCAGAGATCGTCGCGACGATCGCTCGTCCACCAGGCGAGGAATTCGCGGCTGCTGGACTCGAGGTCCTGTTGCTCGCGATCCATGCCGGATTCCAGCGCAGACCGCACCGCTGCGGAATCTGCCTCGGCGTGCCAGGCGGCGAAATACGTCTGCGCCGTGACGTGGTCGTTGATCGCGCCTAAGCGATTTTGCAGAGTCTCGATGAGCGGATACAGTCGTTTGCGAAACTCCTCGTCGAACGCGCCGCCGAAAATCTCCATGGCGTAGCGGACTTGCTTGCTCTGAATGCGGAAGGCGTGCATGGCCGCCGCATCGTGTAATTCTCCCTCGGCCGCCCGCAAATAAGGCCCGATCACTCGCTGGATCGCCTGGCGTGCAAAGCAATCGAACCGTTCGCCGCAAGCGCCAGTCGATTTGCGGGCGCGCACCTGCTTGAGCAGCTTCTTGACGCGGCGGTTGAATTGCTGGCGGGCAAGCTTCAGGTAGATCTCGGCGATGGGCCCTTGCGCCGCTTGTCGGTGTCGCTTGATTTGCTCGAGCAGCAGCGCCGCGTGACTGGAAGGCGTATGTCGCACATAGTCGCTCCAGCGCATCAGCAGCACGTCGAGATCGCGAGCGGCGCCGGCCGCCTTGCGAATCTTCCGCAACTTCTTGCTCAACCATCGTCCACGCCGCCGAGGCAAGTAGCAGGCGAATGCATCCATCACAGCCGCCGCGCGACGCGAGAACACGCGCAACTGGTGGACGTGCTCCTCCTCGCCGGCGGGCTGGCCGACGGCCAGTTCCAAATACGACCACATGCGCGCCAAGTGGCGTTTGAGCGCGCGCCGCGCCACCCGGCTGGCCGCTTCGTCGGCCCGGCTTTCAATCCATTTGGTGTTCGATCCCATCGCGCGCAATTAACTCGGGAAGATCTTGTTAGTGAATGCCGCCGCGTCTGGCGTGGCGGAACTCGTTGCGCCGACGCGAGCGCCCTTGGGCCGCATCGATGCGCGCCGTCACCTTGCTCAAGAGGGAAGGATTGTCAGTCCGCTAGACAAGTAACCCGTCGACGTGCTGCCACGAGCGACGCCGGGCTCGCGGGTCGTTACCTCCGCAACGACGCGCCGGCCGTTCCACCGTGGCCGCAATCCTAACGGCTGTCCGAGAGACACCGGCCGCTTGCGGCGCGGTGTAACGCCGGCCCGACGTGGAGCTCGGGCCAACTTCGACCGCCCCAGGCTATCAGCCGTCGGCGGCCCCATCAACGTACACGCCTCACTTGAGGGGGTCAAGCACTCGCGCACTCACACTTCGGGTGGCGGCGCAAACACGCTGCGCCCGCCATCGACCGGCAAGCAAACGCCGGTCACGAACGTGTTCTCCAGCAAAAACACCACTGCGCCGGCCACATCAGCCGGAGTGCCGGCGCGCTTGACCAAGGTGGCGCCGATCACTGCGGCACGCTCGGCTTCGCTCAAATCCTCGGGAAACAGCACCGGGCCTGGCAGCACCGCGTTGACCCGCACGCGCGGATTGCGTGCTGCGAGTTCGACGGCCATGGTGCGCGTGAGCGTGGGTATGCAGCCTTTCGAGGCGAAGTAGGCGGCGTAATCCATATACGGCCGGGCGATCGCCCAGTCGCCAACGTTCACGATGGCGCCGCCGGTTGGCTGCGCCACCATCGCCAGGCCCGCAGCCTGACAGCATAGGAACGTGCCCAGCGCGTTGATTTCGAAGTGCTCGCGGACGTCGTCGGCGTGCACTTCTTCCAGCGGCTTCGGTTTCCAAATGGCCGCGTTGTTCACCAGCGCGTCAATGCGTCCGAACTTGGCGCAGACCTCGGCGATCATCGCCCGCGTGGCATGCTCGTCGCGCAGATCGGCTTGCACGGCAAATGCATGAGCGCCGTCGTCGCACAATTGTTCGGCCGTGGCCGTCGCATCGGCCAGCGAGGTCGTGGCATGCAGCGCCACGCGATAGCCGCGCTC
>JBBDYK010000201.1:0-5154 GCA_040901665.1 Pirellulales bacterium
AGGACATGGTGATCCGCGGCGGCGAGAACATCTATCCGCGCGAGATCGAGGAGTTTTTGTTCACGCACCCGGCCGTGGAACAATCGGCCGTGGTGGGCGTGCCCGATCCGAAATACGGCGAGGAGTTGTGCGCCTGGGTGAAGCTCAAAGCCGGCTGCACTTGCAGCGAGCAAGAGCTGCGCGATTTCTGTCGCGCCGAGTTGGCCCGTTACAAAGTGCCGCGCTACGTGAAGTTCGTCGACAGTTTTCCCCAAACCGTCACGGGCAAGATCCAAAAGTTCAAGATCCGCGAGTTGGTGTGCGACGAGTTGGGGCTGAAGGAGCAGGAAACGGCGTGAACATCCGTAGCAGAGTTCGCAAGAATTAGGCGTGCTCAAAACTTGGCGTCCCAATCACCAGCGCGCTATAATCGACCGGTGATCGAGGCGCGTTCTTCCTACAACCTTCCGCCAATCTCAGGACCACCACCATGGCCGACCAGCGCATCCAAACCTTCGCGGAATTCTGGCCGTTCTATGTGCGCGAACACTCCGTGCCGGCTTGCCGGGCGTTGCACTTCATCGGCAGCACGTTGTCGCTGGTGGTGATTGCCGCGGGCATCTTCTACAACCCTTGGCTACTGCTGGCCGCGCCGGTGGTGGGCTACGGCTTTGCCTGGTTCGGCCATTTCTTCATCGAGAAGAACAAGCCGGCCTCGTTCAAGTACCCGCTCTGGTCGTTCGTCGCCGATTGGAAGATGTGGGCCATGATGCTCACCGGCCGCATGAACAGCGAAGTCCAACGAGCCACGGCCGCGGGACGTTGAGCGCTCGCAATGTGCATGCCCTCAATCGGGCGTTGCGAATCGGCTGCGGCGAATCCGGCGTTGACACATCTCGCCGCTCGCGTTTGAATGGGCCTCGTCGGCCAACTTCTCGTCACTCACCGCACACGATTCACGCCATGTTCGGATCTCTGTTGGGCGTTCTGCTGATTACGTTGGCCGTTTTCGTCGCGGTCTGGATAACCGCGCGAATTATCTTCGGCTAGCGGCAAAACGCGATCGCGTGCCGCGCCGTGAAGTCAATCTTCCGCTCGCCGTCGATTACGACTCGAAGGCGCCAAGACGCACAGGCACTTTGGCTTCCTGTCCGTCGCCGCGCACTACGCTGATGACCACGTCCTGGCCGGGATCTTTCTCCTCGATAGCCGACAGGAAATCGTCGACCGTCAGCACTTTCTTGTCGTCAACCGCCACGATCAGGTCGGCCGAATTGCGGTCGATCGTCTGGGCGTCGTACGCGAAAGGACCTTGCAGGCGTCGCTGGCGCACGACGCGAAACCCGCGCAGGCCAGCGCGTTCGGCAGGCCCGCCGGTTGCCAGAGTTGCGATTAAAAGTCCCTTTTCCGACTGCAACACGCGTGTGATGCCGGCATCGGGGCGAATCACGCGGCCCCTTTCGATGAGTTGCGGCACGACGCGGGCGATGTTCCCGACCGGTATGGCAAATCCCACGCCGGCGCTTTGGCCCGTGCTGCTGGCGATGGCGGTGTTCATGCCGATCAGGCGGCCCGCACTGTCCAACAGCGGCCCGCCCGAGTTGCCGGGATTGATGGCCGCGTCGATTTGAATGATCGATTTCATCGTGCGATGATTGCGCGACGGCAATGTGCGATTGAGGCTCGAGATGATGCCGGTCGTGAGCGTGCGTTCGAGTCCGAAGGGATTTCCGATCGCGAACACGCGCTGTCCGACGCGCAACTGGCTCGAGTCGCCCAACGTCACCGGCAACAGCGAGTTGGGCGGTGCGTCGACTTTGATGACGGCCAGGTCACTCGACTCATCCTTGCCGATCAGCTTGCCATCGTGTTGCGAGCCGTCGAAGAGAGTAACCTGGATTTCGCGCGCGCCGTCGATGACGTGAAAGTTGGTGAGGATGTGGCCGTGCTTGTCGAGGACCGTGCCGGAGCCTGCGCCTTCGGCGGCAGACTCGATGTCGAAAATCAAAAAGGCGTCGTTGCGCACGGTCTTGGTGTTGATGTTCACCACGCTACGATTCACGTTTTCATAGACGGCGATGTTGACCAACTCTTCGGGCGTGAGTTGCGGCCACGGCGACGAGTCGGCGGAAGGTACGATACGCGCCAGCGGATCGCGGCGATTCGAAGCGCCTTCCACCTGAGGCAAAGGTTCGATCCGCCGCTCCTGGGCCGATGCCGGTCGCGGTTGCCTGGCCACTTGCCAGACCTCGGAGAGCGCCGCTCCGCCTGCGGCGGCACACAGGGCCACGATCAGATACTTCTTCATGGTTGATGTCCGTGATGTGATGACTCTGCCCGCATGTGGGCGAGGGTGCCCTGCGGCATTATTTCCGATGATGCCGGCCGGACAAAGGTGTTTCACTCGGACGCATCGCGGCCCTGAGGGAATCCGCATTAAGATACAGCGATTCAACAGGTTGCGACCGGCGAGCGAAGCGCTCGATTGCCGGGTGCGGCGCGGGCGAAAGGGGCCGTCTTGCGTGAATTTCCCGGCTTACATACCTTACCGCCGGCACAAACGGCCATCGGCGTCTTTTGGGGCGCTTTTTTGTGGCGTAAACCTAGTACTGCGAATAGAATAGGCGTTGGGATGCAAGGATCGGCTGTCCAAAGTAATCACAGCAACCGCCAATCAAGCTGCGCGCTGGATCGTCGCCATCGGAACACGACGGGACTGGTGTGTTAATCACTCATGCGAGTGGAGATTCCATCGATGCCTAAGTCTGTCGCTCGATTCGCCCTTTTCGGAATGTTGCTGGCGGCGCCGCTGGCCAGCAGCGCGTGCCTTGGGGCCTCGCCACATGCTGAGCCTGCTACACGGCTCGATACCTACGTGACACCGGACGGCGCAGGATACTTTGCCCTGCGACTGGCGCCCAACGTGGTGCTGGCCGACGAGAGCGGACGCGACGTCGTCGTGCTGTTCGATACCTCGGCCAGTCAGACTGGCGCGGCCCGCGAGCGTGGACTCGACGCCCTGACAACGTTGCTTTCGAGCCTGCAAGCCGCTGATCGAGTGGCGCTGGTGGCGGTCGATCTCGAACCCGTGGCTCTGTCCGGCGGACTGGTATCGCCAAACAGCGAACCGCTGCGGCAGGCGTTGGCCGCGTTGCGCCAACGCGTTCCGTTAGGCGCCACCGACATGCCCGCATCATTGGCGGCGGCCGCCAAAACATTCGACAATCAACAAGCCAGCAAAACGCTGGTCTATATCGGCGACGGGGTCAGTTCCGCCAACTTTCTGCAATTGGAGGACTACCGCCGGTTGATCGAGAAACTCGTTGCCGAGCGAATTCCCCTGAACAGCTATGCCGTGGGCGTGCGGGTCGACAGCGCCCTGTTGGCTTCGCTGGCAAACCTGACGGGCGGCATGCTGGCGATCGATAGCGAATCGATCGACCCGAAGGAAGTTGGAGCTTACCTGGCTGCGGCCGTGCGTGGCACCGTAGCCTGGCCCGTCGAAGTAAGCTGGCCGCCGCAATTCGCGGACGTCTATCCGGCAAACCTTCCGCCGCTGCGTAGCGATCGCGATACGATCGTGATCGGCAAGGGCGAGCTGTCTGGCGAGCAGGCCATCGCAGTCACCGTCGCCGTCGGCAACGGGTCGCATTCGCTCGCGTGGAAGGTATCGCCAGCGGAATCCAATGCCGATTTCGCCTTCCTGGCGCCGCTGGTTGATGGCGCTTCGTCCGATGGCGGATTGCGACTGGGCACGGTCGGCACGCCCGGTTTGCTGGAAGTCCGCCGGCTCTTGGTCCAATCCACCGAAGCGCTGGCGAAACTCAGCGGGCAGGCGATGGCCTCGGGTAACTTGGACACAGCCGAGCGATTGGCCAACGAGGCCTTGCGACGCGATCCGAACGACACGACCGCGTTAGCGGTACGACGTCAGTTGGCAAAGATGAGGGCGAGCGGAAACAACGACGCAAGCTTGCCAAAGCTGGAGCTCAAACGATTTCAAAGCGAGCAAGCGGCCCCGCCACGCGCTCAACCGCCACTCGAGTTGCGGGGGCCCGAGTCGACGGACCTGGTCGTTAACCCGGCGCCGCCAATCGATCCGCTGAACGACGGCCAAGGCCGGTTCCTGAACACGATCGAGCAACAGCGTCGGTTGATGACGGCGCAGGTCAAAGCCGAGGTGGAAAACTCACTGCGCGACGCGCGGGCACTAATGGCCAGCGATCCGCTGGCCGTCGAGCAGAGCGTCAAGCTGATGATGGAGCGCGTGGACCGGGTGCCGGAGCTGCCGGCCGAGGTGCGAGCGCAGTTGCGCGGCCAGTTGGAGGCCACATTGCGGGCGGCCAATAGCCGCGCGGCCACCAAGGACATCATCGACGCGGATATAGCCCGCGAGCGGGCCGCTGCCCTCGACCGACTGAGCATCGCGCAGGGTCTGGTCCGCGATCAGGACAGGCTCGAGCAGTTGATGGACCGCTTCGATTCGTTGATGGACGAGGGTCGCTATACGGCGGCCGACAACCTGGCGTCGATCGAGGTGGCTGCCGTGGCGCCGGATACGTCGATCGCCAAATCGTCGGCGCTGGTGGCCCACATGACCGGCGCTCACGAGTTCAACATGGCGCTGCGCACGGTGCGGCAAAAGGCCGTTGTCGATACGCTGGCCTCGGTGGAAACGTCGTTGATTCCCTTTCCCGACGATCAACCGGTGGTCTATCCCGACGCTGCCTTCTGGGAAGAGCTGACCGAACGACGCAAGAAGTACGCCAACGTCGATCTGGCCACGGTGGGCACGGCCGAGGAGAAAATCACCAAGGCGCTCGGCGAAACGACGACCATGGAATTCATCGAAACGCCCCTGCAGGATGCCATCGACTATTTGAAGGACCAGCACGGCATCGAGATCCAATTGGACGCCAAAGCACTCGAGGAAGCCGGCATGGGCAGCGATACGCCGGTCTCGCGCACGCTCAAGGGCATCACGCTCCGCTCAGCCTTGCGACTGCTGTTGGACACCTACGACCTGACCTACGTGATCAAGGATGAAGTTCTGCTGATCACCACAACCGACGTGGCCAGCCAGGAGCTTGTCACCAAGGCCTATCCCGTTGCCGACCTCGTCATTCCGATCATCTCGGGTGGCGGCATGGGCGGTGGTATGGGTGGTGGCATGAT
>JBBDYK010000202.1:0-5137 GCA_040901665.1 Pirellulales bacterium
CGGCGTGCTCGTCACGCGCGTGCTGGGACGGCCGGCGAAGGAAGCCAAAGCCGACAGCGGCATGCAGACCGTGTGGGGCGTCGCCCTGCTGATCGTGATCGTCAACCTGCTGGGCGCTCTGGTGGGGTTGGCCTACGTCATGGTCGAGGCGCCGGTGGGCTCATGATTCTTGGGCACAGAGCGGGCAGTCCGGCGCGCCGGCTTGCGTGTCGGCGGTCCAAGCGCTGACGCCGCGCGCCAACGAGATCATACCGGCGATCACCACGCACCAGGCGGCCACGCGCAGCAGCCTTTGTCGCGTGACGACCGACATCAGCGAGCCGCCGCTGCCGACCAACACCATCAGCGGCACGGTGCCCAAGCCGAAGGCAGCCATGGTGGCGGCCCCCAAGGGAAAGCTGGCGGTGCTGCAGGCCAGCGCCAGAAAGCCATATACCAGCCCGCAAGGCAAGAAACCCGTAAACACGCCGGCCAGAAACACGTTGCTCCAGCCCGGCGCGCGGAGAAACGATCCGAGCAGGCCGGTTGCGAGGCATGAAGGTCCAGGGGTTGACGACGTGCTGCCCCAGCGGCGCAGCACGGTTGGCAATCGCCTTGGCAATACGCCGGCGGAAATTAGACCCACGACGACCAGCGTAGCGCCGGCCACCAGCGCCAAGACGGACTGCGCTCGCACCACCAGCGGCAGATCCTGGGCTAGACGCAACCCAGCGTAGCCGAGCGCTCCGCCCAGCACGACATAGGTGAAGATGCGGCCCAGGCTATAGATAGCCTGGCGCGCGACGTTGGAGTGCACGCTGCGGACGCCGCTACCGATGAGCAATGCAAATCCACCGCACATGCCCACGCAATGGGCCGAGCCGAGCAGTCCGCCAAGAAAAACCAGGGGCAGTTCGAGCATGAGGCTGACTTCCTGCTAAGCCGTTACTGGGGGCATCGCCAAGGGCGTTGGCGCGGACGTTTGTGGGAGTACAGCGATTTCGCTCACGCCGAGGCGGGGCGGAACCAGCCCGGTCAAGCGCAGCGAGTTGCTGACGACGAGCAGGCTGCTGGCGACCATCGCCGCGGCTGCCCAGGCCGGGTTGAGCCAACCGGCGGCAGCCAGGCCGATGCCAAGCGTATTGTACGAGAAGGCCCAAAACAGGTTCTGCAAGATCACACGGCGCGTGAGCCTGGCCAGCCCGATCGACCAGGGCACCAGTGCCAGATCGTTGCTCACCAGGCAGATGGACGCGCTCTCGCGCGAGACGTCGACGCCCGACCCCAGCGCGATTCCCAGATCGCTGGCAGTCAAGGCGGGAGCGTCGTTGATGCCGTCGCCCACCATGGCCACGGGGCCGAACTCGGCGCGGGCCTTCACCAGCGCGGCAACTTTGTCCGGCGGCAGCAGCCCGGCGCTGAGCTGCACATTGAGCTCTTGCGCCAAGGCGCGACCGCGTGCCGAGTGATCTCCGGTCAACACGGCGACGTCGCAGCCCAGCGCGGCGCAGTCGAGCAATGCCTGCGCGGCGCCGGGACGCAACGTCTCAGAAAAGATGAACACGCCGTGCATGCAGTCGTTCCAGCCGATTGCGGAAAACGACTGGCCGCGCAAGAGTGCATCGGTGATGGCCTGCGTTACGGCAGGGCCCTGCGCATGCGCAGTGCGTTCGAGCCAGCGCAGGCTGCCCAGTCTGGTTGGTGTTTCGTCGGGCGCGAACTGTGCCAGCACGCCCTGCCCCGGCGACGTGCAAACGACCGGGCGAAGACAATTGTCCTCCGCAGGCGCTGGCACGGTGCCGGCTCGCTCGGCGTCGGCAAAGTCCGCGATGGCATGCGAGAAGACGTGCGTGGACCCGGCCGCCAGACAGCTTGCCCTGCGAAGGACTTCGCCGCGGAGCGCTTCATCGTTGACCACGAAGCGCCGGATGACGGGCTGGCCGGTCGTCAACGTGCCCGTCTTGTCGAAGCGAATGGCGCGAATCGTGGCGAGCCGTTCGACGGCTTCGCCATCCTGAAACAACACGCCGGCCCGCGACGCGGATCCCAGCGCGGCCCAGACTGCCATGGGCGTGGCAAGCCCCAGTGCGCAAGGGCACGCGATCAACAACACGGCAAGTCCGGCCAGCAACCCCTGTTCGAGGCTGGCGCGGTTGGCGTGGACGATGAACGTGCCAAGGGCGATCACGATCACCACAGGCAGAAACCAACCGGCCACACGGTCGGCAATGCGCTGATAGCGCCCCTTGGCTTCGCGGGCCTGACGCACCATTTGGACGATTCTTGCCAGCGAGCTGGACTCGCTGCGCGCCGTGACTCGCAGCGTCAGCTCGCCGTCCAAGTTCAGGCTGCCGCCCAAGACGGCGTCACCGGGTTCCCTTTCGACGGGAGTGCTCTCGCCGGTGAGGGCTTGCTGGTCGATGCTGGCCCGGCCAGTCTCCAGCAGCGCGTCGGTCGGAACGCGCTGGCCGGCTAGCACGCGGATGTGGTCGCCGATCCGCAGTTCGGCGAGCGGGACCGAGCGCAATGTGCCGTTGGAGTCAACGACGTGGGCCTCGTCCGGGAGCAGCTTCTCCAACGCCTCCAGGGCCTCGGTCGTTTTCAGCTTGCCATTGGCCTCAAGCCAACGTCCGAGCGTGACCATCACCAGCACGGCGCAGCCGACTTCGAAATAGACGTGCCCCGCGCCGCGCAACACGGAGATCCCCGAGTAAACGTAGGCCGCGGCAACGCCCACGACGATCAACAAATCGGCGCTGCCGCGCCGCCAGTCGGCCAGTGCGTTTTCGAGCATCGGTACGCCCAGCAGGAACAGCACCGGCAAGCTGAGCACGAGACACAGATAGCGAAACAAATCGGCCAAGGTTTGGGCCAGTTGTCCGGCGCCGGCGGACTCAGCGTCGTGGACTTCATAGGTCCAAAGCGCCATGGTGAACATCATGACGTTGAGCGACAGAAAGATGGCCAACCCCAGCCGGGCGAGCGTCCAATGGACGGCGCCCTGCGGGCCCTGCTGACCGGTAATCTCGGCGGCCAGTCGGCAGCCCAAGCAGCAATAGACAGGCTGATCGAGCGCCACGTGCGTGGCCGCGATGGGCAAATGGCAATAGGCGCAGGCGCGGTCCGCCGCAGGCCGAGCGAGCGACACGGTGGTAGCCAGTGAGTCGGTCATGGAGGCGAAATCAACTCGACGCGCAATTCCGGAAACAGATACTGCAGGGTGTAATACACCGCGAATACCCAAAACAACACCCACATCAGTCGCACGTACCAGGGAATGCGACTGCTGGTGTAATGGTGAAAGCGATGTTCGACTTCGGCGGTCGATTCTTCGGCCGTGGGCTCATTCGTCGTGCTCATAGAACTCCCTGAAGCGATGATGGTCACAGAGGGCGTCGGGCGATGGCATGCGAAGCGGCTTGCGCGCCGGATACTCGAGCGGGAAATCTCCGCGCCAGGGCGCGACCGCGTCGAGCCGCTGCTCGTTTTCGAGCATCGTGTATTTGGGTTGCTCGATATCGCGAAACATGCCGTGCATGACGGCCCAGATAAACAGGAACAAAAAGCCCAGGCTGGCGAGCAGATAGTTGATGATCGGACTGATCGCGAACACGCCCTCGACGTCGCCCCGATAGAGCGCCACGAACTCGAGGAACTTGGTGCCGAAGCCAACCAGGCTGGGCACCAGGATCGCTACGGCCATGGCGAGCATGATCCATTGCATGCGGCGTTTGGCCTGGCTGGTGGTTTTCACGACGCGTCCTCCGATGATTCCACTTGCGCTTCACTGGAAGGACGCTCGATCGGCTCGTAGTCTTCGTAGTACGGATAGCTTTCCAGCCACGAGCCCAACCATTGCACATAGGCGATCAGCGCCAGGCCGCGGCGGTTGGGCTTATCGGGCGCGCCGTCGAACAGCCAGGGATAGTTGGGCATCGGCGAATTGGTGGAGACCAGCGTGGGCTGGAAGAAGTGCACCGCGTGCCAGTCGTTGCCGTGTCGGCCGCCCTCGCGGCTCAAATCGGGCCCGACGCGGCGCGTGCCGAACATGACGGGCCGCTGCAGCTCGTTTTGATATTCTTCGGTGCGTGAGACGGGGCCCCAGCGGTCCTCCTCGCGCGAAACGGGGCGCACGAATTGGCTGTGGCAGTGCCAGCAGCCTTCGTTGACGTAAGTGCGCCGTCCCAGGGTCAACGCCTCGGCCAATGCGTCGGTCGACGGCTGGCCGTAGTATTTGGCGAACTGCTCGGGATAGCGGTAGCTCAGATCTTCGAATTGATACAGCAGGTTGCCGTTCGTCTCGGCGATTTCCTGGACGGTTTGCTCCTTCAGATCGCGGTACATCAGCGCCGGCACCAGCGCGTTCGAGAGGAACGCGAAGATGAAGAAGCCCAGTCCGGCTACGAGCAGCACACCCGATTTACTTTCGAACATCGCGGACGATTCCTTTGTGAATCAAACGGGGCACGATCAAGACGCTTGCGGCACCGGGGTGGCCGGCGCGGCGTGGACGGGCGCGGGCCCCAAACGCGAGGCTTGCCACGTGCGAACCAGGTTGTAGACAAAACACAATTGCCCGGCCATCATCGCCAGTCCGGCAAACACACGCAAAATCCAAAACGGAGTCGAGCCATCGACCGACACGTCCCACGGTTGCAGCGAGGCCCAGTAGTATCCTTGGAACAAGCCGGCCAGCGTCAGATCGACGGCCATCACCAACAACCCCACGGCCGACAGCCAGTAGTGCCACTCGCACAATTCGCGGCTATACCACTGGGTGCGCCAGAGCCGCGGGAACAGGTACGTCATGATTCCCAGCAGCCACATGCTGAACACGCCGAACATCACCAGGTGGGCATGGCCGACGACCCAGTCGGTGAAGTGGATGACGGCCTGAAACGTGAGCGTGGTTTGCATGGCGCATTGGGTGCAGGTGATCGCATAGAACACCATGCCCGTGTAGAACCAGCGCACGGGCAGATTCGTGATGAGCTGTCGGCCCGAGCCCCAGATCGTGCCGAAGAAGTTGATGATCACGGTCATCACCACCATCTCCACCGCGATGGTGGCGATGATCGCTCCGCGTTGCAGGAACATCGGGATGGGCGTGTAGAGGAAGTGGTGGATGCCGTTGAGCGGATAGAAAAACGCCAGGCCC
>JBBDYK010000203.1:0-33128 GCA_040901665.1 Pirellulales bacterium
TGAGGGCCGGGGCGGACACGCCGTGTGATTTCGTCAAATCGGTCTCGGCCCGCACGTTGACACCCCCGCGCATCGGCGGCTAGGCTGGGCGACTGCTTGTTGACCGTCGTCTGCCGAGGAATTGCCGCGTATGAAAGCCGTTGCCGTCACGCCAGGAAAGCCCGATAGCGTCCACCTGGCCGATATGCCCAAGCCGCGTGTGGACCAGATGCCCGACGGGCGGGGCGTGCTGGTGCGGGTGTTGAAGATCGGTGTCGACGCCACGGATCGGGAGATCAACGAAGCCAAGTATGGTGCGGCGCCACCGGGCTATGACTTCCTTGTGCTGGGGCACGAGTCATTCGGCGTGGTCGAGGAAATCGGGCCCGCGGTGACACATGTCAAGCCCGGCGACTATGTCACGGCCACGGTGCGCCGCCCCGGCGGCTCGATCTACGACCAGATCGGCACCTCGGATATGACCAGCGAGGAGGTCTATTACGAGCGGGGCATCAACCTGCTGCACGGGTTTTTGACCGAGCACTATGTCGATGACGCCGAGTTCATCGTGAAGATGCCCAAGGGGCTCAAGCACCTGCACGTGCTGGCCGAGCCGATGAGCTGCGCCACCAAGGCCGTGCAGCAAGCGTTCGAGGTGCAGCGCCGCTTGCGTGTCTGGCGGCCAGGAGTGGCCTATGTCATGGGCGCGGGGCAGATCGGCCTGCTCAGCACGTTGGCGCTGCGGCTGCGCGGGCTGGATGTTTATACGCTGGCGCGCGGCGAGGCACCGTCACTGAAGAGCGAGCTGGTCGAAGCCATGGGCGCCCACTACGTCAGCACGCAAAACATGCCGCTGGCCGAGTTGCCCAAGCGCGTGGGCAAGGCCGATTTGATCATCGACGCCACCGGCTCAAGCGCCATCGCCTTCGGCTGCATGCAACTTCTGGGGCACAACGGCGTGCTGGTGTGGACCAGCGTCACCGGCGGTCGCCAGCACGTGGAGGTTCCCTCTGACAAGGTGAACCTCGACTGGGTGCTGGGCAACAAGCTGCTGTTGGGTTCGGTCAACGCCAATCGCGAACACTTCGAAATGGGCATCAAGGATCTGGCGCTGGGAGAAGTGATGTTCCCCGGCGTGATCGAGCGGATCCTGACGACGCCCATCCAGGGTTTGGAAAACTATCGGCAAATGATGCAAGCGCTGGTCGACGATCCGACGGCACTGAAGGTCTATGTCAATGTGGCGGAGGGTTGAAACGATGCGAGCGCGTCGATGGCGGTGGACGTATTGCTTGAGCTTGCTGATGTCGGCGGCGACCTTGAGCGCGGCTGCGGCCGCTTGGGCCGATGATGCGACCCTGCGAGTGATGACGTTCAACATTCGCAACAGCAGCGCCAATGACGGCGAAGACTCTTGGCCGCATCGCAAGGAGTTTTTGATCGAAGTGATTCGCGAATTCTCGCCCGATTTACTGGGCACGCAGGAAGTGCTGCCCGATCAGGTCGATTATCTGGCCGAGAAGCTTTCAGATTACACCCTGGTGGGCGTCGGGCGCGACGACGGCAAGCGCCAGGGAGAATTCTCGGCGGCTCTCTACAAAAAGGCTCGCTTCGAGGCGATCGATTCCGGCACCTTCTGGCTGAGCGAGACGCCCGATGTGCCGGGCAGCAAAAGCTGGGACAGCTCGCTGCCGCGGATCGTCACGTGGGCACGGCTGCGCGATCGCGCAGAACCCGCTCGTGAGCTGCTGTGGCTGAACACGCATTGGGACCATCGCGGACGTCAGGCCCGCTTTGAAAGCGGCAAGATCATCCGCCGCTGGATCGACCAGCACGCCGACGGCGCCGCCGCGCTGGTCACAGGCGACTTGAACGTGAACGAGGATCACGAGGGCGTGCGCGCCATGCTCGCCGAAGCCGGCGTGCCCCGGCTCGCCGATCTGTATCGCCAGGCCCATCCCGATCCGCAGCCGGACGAATCAACGTTCAGCGGCTTTCGCGGCACGACGCAAGGCAAGCGCATCGACTTCATCCTCGGCAGCGCCGAGCTGCGCGTGACCGCCGCCGACATCGTCCGCGCCAGCCGCGAAGGCCGCTATCCGTCGGACCACTATCCGGTCACGGCCGTGGTGAAGCTGCAGCGCGCGAAGAAGTAGCCGCGAGTTCGGCCGGCACGGCGGACTTTCTCCGCGGCCCCGCCCAAATCAACCGATAGCCGTATGCGCGCGCCGCTGCACCATTGGCCAGCGCTACAATTGCGATCGCCATCGCAGCGGAGTGAAAGATGCACAGAATGATCGACCAGGAAACCCTTCTCTCGAATTGGAAATAAATCGCGCTGGTGCCAAAGGCGAATAGTTCGCAGATTCCCGCCACAACGGCAACGCGAACCAACAAGCGCTTGCTGCCGAGCACGGCAACCAACAGCGAGATCCCCATCAGCCACATCACTCCGATTACGATGGTCATCATGACGACGAACAGCAACACATTCACCTCGGGCGCGGCAATCCGCGCCGCTGCGATCGCGATACCTAGAAATGACATGATGCCAAACAGATCGAGCAGCCTAAGCGCCCGCCCAGGGGTGGGCTGCAGCAAGGGATCGCGCGTGACGCGCATTCCCGCCCAGCACCGCGCAATCCAAAACGGGATCTGCGCGAAGTAGAACAACATCAGCCAAACTGGTGCGGCAGCTAGAGCGGCGGCCCAGACGCCCCAGAGATCCACATCGAGCACGCCCGTGTAAAGATAGTTTGACAGTTGCCAGGTCATTTTCATGGGCACGCCGAGGGCAATCGCAGCGGCCATTTGAATGAGCGTGCCGGCGAGCCAGCGTGTCGTGCTCTTGCCGGGGAACAGCGCTGTCCAGATTCCCAGGATCACGGTCTGGGCCAGAAAGCTGCCGATGACTAGAGCGCTCAGCGCTGGCCTCACATAGGGCAGCAGCGACGCAGTCGACGCAAGAACTTGCGCTTCCTCAGCAATGGACGCTGCGAGAATCGCGACATCGAAGACCAAATTCGCAGCAACCACTCCACCAAAAAATGCCAGCGTAAGCGGCGCCCACAGATTGTCGACGTCGACGGGAACTGGCGGTATAAGGGTCGCTTTGCCATCCATCGCGGATCACCCTCGCCACGGGACCAGCGGTTCACGGCGTCGCGGAACTCTTGGTGGTCGAGGATTCGCCCAGCACCTTCTCAACTTCGCGTATGCCAAAGCCCAGCCAAGCGTGCTCCAAACCATTGCGGGTTTGCTTCTGAAGGGTCTTGAGCGCCAGCAACTTGGCCTCGAGCGCCGCCTGGCTGGTTGGTTCGTAGGCCAATGCAGCGTCTGCCATACGCAAGCCTTTCACCGGATCACCAGCTTCACTGATGCTCTGCGACCTGGCGGCCACGGCGCTTGCTCCGCCAGCCAGCTCGACAAGCTCGGCGTCGGCCACGTTGGGCGAACGGCCGTACATCGTAGCCGGATTGCGATCGAACCAGCCTACATAGCCGTCGTAAATGCCGCGCACGCTCCATGACACCTTGCCGTACGACTCGCCGACGTCCAATTCGGCAGGCAGCTTGATCTCGCGCATCAGCGTGAACACGTCCTTGCCGTCGTTCATACCCTGCACGGTTGCGTCGTGGACGAATTGAATGGCGTCGCGATACTTCGTCACTGCCTGCTTCACTTTCTCCTTACCCACGATTGCCAGCCCGTGACTGGGCAGCAGAATCTCAGGCTCCAGCGCCAGCACCTTGTTGAGCGAATCGACGTACTCCAGCGCCCAACGGGGCGGCGTGCCGCGAAGCGTGTAGATATTGGGAAACGAGTCATACATCAAGTCGCCGACGAACACGGCCCGATGCTTGGGCAGCCACACGCTCAGGGCATCGGGCGTTTCGCTGGGAGTGGCGAAGACTTCGAACTCGACGCTGCCCAACTCGAACTCGTAGCGATCGTCGAAGGTGATCGTCGGCACGACCTTGCTCTTGGGAGAACGCGCCAGCTCGACCAGCCGCGCCTCGTCGAAATTGAACTGCGCCGCGTTGTTGCGCGCGAAAAACGGCGCCAAACGATCCTGATACGCGCAGAATTCCGGAAAATTGCGCTGCGTGATGATGTCAGTCTGGTCGCCTTTCCACAGGTGAACTCCGCCCGTGTGGTCGCCGTGGCCGTGTGTCAGGATGATGTACCTTGCGGGGGCGTCACTGACGGCCGACAGCAATTCCTTATGCTTGGGCGCTCGATTCACCGACGACGTGTCGACGATCACGTTGCCCGCGGGCGTGATCACCATGAAGGTGTTGGCAAAGCCGATGCCCTGGTAGATGGCGTGATTGACCCTAAGGGCCTCCTTCTGGTCCGCGCCGATGTTGGCAAAATTGACGATGCTAGACTCCGGCACTCTGCCGAAGGAATCCTGGGCCCGCGCCGGCGCCAGCAGGCATCCCGCTTGCAAAACGCAACTGATGGACAGGACGAGTCGCTTCGCTCCCATAACACCCCCGATTCGAACTGGATGTGAAATCGATATCCCGCGGCAGAGTTGCTCTCGCGCTATTGTTGCCCGCCGGTATGCCCAGTGCAACGGCGCCGCTCCAATCAAGGTGCTCGCGGGTTGGAGCCGTGACGTCGTCGAGTACAATGGGCAACCACCGACGCCTCCCGACAGCAAGCCTACCTTGAAAGCGCATGTGAATTATGAAATGCCCTCCTGCGGGGACACGATTTGCGATGCTTCTGTTGTCGATCATGGCAACGGCGTCCACGGCGGCAGCGGACGATCAGGCGGCGCTGGTGGTCGAGACGGTGGCCGGTAATGGCGATGCCGGACCGTTTGCCGGCAGGGGCACGGCGATCGAACGCGCCGTGGACCAACCGTTTGGCGTGGAAGTCGGGCCAGAAGGCGCACTTTACATCACTTCGGTCGGTCAGCACCGGGTTCTACGTCTCGACCGGAAGAGCGGCGTGTTGACCAGCGTGGCTGGCACCGGCGCCAAGGGCTATTCCGGCGACGGCGGGCCCGCAACGGCGGCACAGCTCAATGAGCCGTACGAAGTGCGCTTCGATTCGGCCGGCAACATGTACTTTGTCGAAATGCAGAACCACCTGGTCCGCCGCGTCGACGCTGCCAGCGGCACGATATCGACCGTGGCAGGCACCGGCACGGCCGGGTTTGCTGGCGACGGTGGCGCCGCAAAGCAGGCTCAGTTTCGCCAGCCGCACAGCATCGCGCTCGACGATCGTGGCATGCTCTACGTGGCCGATATCGGCAATCACCGCATCCGTCGCATCGACTTGAACGACGGCTCGATTGCCACGATCGCCGGCAACGGCCAGCGTGCTTTGCCGCGCGGCGGCGAAGTTGCCCAGGGCAACGCGATGGTCGGCCCTAGAGCATTGTTCATCACCGGCCGCACCATGTGGATCGCGTTGCGCGAGGGTCACAGCATCTGGCGAATGGATCTCGACTCGCTGATCGTCCGGCACGTGGCCGGCACCGGCGGCCAAGGCTACAGCGGCGACGGTGGACCCAGCAGAGCGGCCACGTTCAACGGCCCCAAGGGCATCACGGCGACCGCGGACGGAAAGGTGTACGTGGTGGACACCGAAAACCAGGTCATCCGGCTGATCGACACGGGGGCCGATCGCGTCTCGACCGTGGCAGGCAGTGGCCCGGCGGCACGTGGCTATGCGGGCGACGGCGCCGCGGCGTTACAGTCCAAATTCGACCGGCCGCACGGCATTGGGCTGGCGCCCGACGGCTCACTTTATGTCGGCGACACGAACAATCACCGCGTGCGCTGGCTGCACCCCTAAGGCCGTCAGTCCGCTCACTCAGTTTTCGATCCGATATAGGTTCGTCTTGGTGCGCAGATAGATCGCCTTGCCGTAGACGGCCGGCGAGGCCATGCAACCGTCGTCGAGCCGGTTGGTGGCCAACAGCTCGTACTCAGGCCTGGCGGCGACAACGAATGTTTGGCCGTCCTGATTGCAGTAATAGATGCGCCCCTCCGCGCAGATCGGCGACGCGGAAAACTCCCCGTCCAGCCGCTTTTGCCAGATGGCCTTGCCGGTGTGAGCGTCAGTACAGGTGGCGATGCCCGCGTCGCTGACCATGTAGATCGCGTCGCCGATCAACAATTGCGAGCTGCGGGTGGAAACGCCCTGGCTGCTCTTCCACTCGATGTCCTTGGTAACGTCGCCCGTGCCGCCGACTTTGAGAGCGAACAGCTTCAGCCCACCGGCGGCCGTATTGATGTAAACGCGACCGTGGCCGAACAGCGGGCGCGCAGCCGCGTTCATGCCGCCGTGATGCACGCGCCACAGTTCATCGCCGGTCAACGGTTCGTACGCAATCGTGTCTTGCGCGCTGGGATAAACGAGTTGCTGTTTGCCATCGACCTCGATGATGGTCGCGGTGCTATAGCCCTTCTTGATGTCGCCCTCATTCGAGTCGTATTGAATGTTGCGATCTTTGCGCCAGACGGTCTTGCCGGTTTCCTTGTCGAGCGCCACGACGTACTGATAGTCGTAGCCGTCCAACGCCACGACGAGCAGGTTGCCAAACAGGATGGGCGACGAAGCGGCGCCGCGAAAGTGGTCGCACTCCAGATCCTCGCGGCTCCACAGCACTTTGCCGGTGCTGGTGTCGAGACACGCCGTGCCGGCGCTGCCGAAGTGTACGTAGACGCGCCCCTCTTCGATGACCGGCGTGCAACTGGCGTAGCTATTGAACTGGTGGCAGAACTGTGGCTCGGGAATCGCATAGAGCAACAGGTCGTGCAAGACCTTGCCGCTATCGCGATCGACGCAAACGGCGTAGCGCTGCTTGCCGTTTTCGGTGGCCGAAGTCATCCAGATTTGATTATCCCAAATGACGGGCGAAGACCAGGCCTTGCCATGAATGGGCGTTTTCCAGACGACGTGCTCCTGCTCCGACCAGGTAACGGGCAACCCCGTGACCGTCGACATCCCATCTCCCGTCGGCCCGCGAAACTGCGGCCAATTCTCGGCGGCGCGGGCGGCGGCGGAAACAGCAACCAGGCAAGCAAGACAAACGGCAACCAGGCGCATCGGTACTCTCAGCAGTGGCGAATAAAGGACAGGTAATCGTGACGATCAAGAGTCATGGCGGGTTCCATTGTAGCCCACCACGGTATTGCGCTATAGACCCCGATCGCGGTCGGCCGACAGCCGTGTTCCGTCACCTCCGCCACGTTGCTTTGACTTCGGGGTTGACCAACGCGCAGCCCGTTGGCCAGCGGCCTTGCAGGATGTCGACGATGTTGCGGGCGGCGCCCACAGACATGTCCTCGACGCCTTGGGTGTCGAACGAAGCAATGTGCGGCGTAACGACGACGTTGGGCCATTTGAGCAACGGGTGATCGGCCGGCGGGGGCTCAGCCTGAAGTACGTCCAAGCCCGCCCCGGCCAAATGGCCCGAGCGCAGCGCCGCCAGTAAGGCGTCCTCGTTGACCAGGCCGCCGCGTGCCGTGTTGATGAGCACGCTGCCGGGTTTCATCAGCCTCAGCGTGCGGGCATTGATCAGCTCGCGCGTGTCCGGGCCCATGGGCGTGTGCAGTGTGACGTAGTCAGCGGTCGCCAACAGTTGGTCGAGTTCCATGACGTCGACTTCGTATCGAGCCACGAACTGCGCGTCGGGAAATGTCTCGCAAGCCACCAGCCGCATGCCGAACGCCGCGGCGCGCTGTGCCACGCTGCGGCCGATGCGCCCCAGGCCGACGATGCCCAGCGTCTTGCCGCGCAACTGCAAGTGCATGTCGCTGCGCCGCCAGATCCCTTCGCGCGTCGCGACCGCATACGACACGATCGAGCGAGACACCGCCAACAGCAGAGCCATGGCATGCTCGGCGACCGCCTGGTGATTGCCCTCGGGCGTGATCGTCACCGCCACGCCTCGGCGTGTCGCCGCCGCCACGTCGATGCGATCGTAGCCCACACCGTTGCGCGAGATGACCCGCAGTTCGGGCAATCCCGCCAACACGCGGTCGGTATAAGGTTCGCTGCCGGCTAGCGAGGCCGCGCAGCCCTGCATGGCCGCCAACGTTTCGTCCTCGGTAAGCAAAACGTTGCGCTGGGGATAGTCGTATTCGAAGCCGGCATCCGTCAGCACGGCCAGGTGCGGTCCGGGGCGATGGCGGACGGCTTCCGTAGTGATCAGGACTTTGGACATTTCAGGCCGTGGCTACAGTCCGCGAGCATCGAGGCTACGTCGATGTATTCATAATGTACTGCGGCCAGTGAGTCCAGGCACGCGCCCCGGCGAGCGTTGCGATGGTTAACTCGCACAACCGCCGCTGTTATACTGGCTGGCATGTCGCGGTTCCTACTCTCGATTCCTTGCACGCTGGTATTGCTTGCCGCGGCGGCGCGCGCCGACGACGGCGTCCTGTTTCGCCAGCGCGTCGCGCCCATCTTCGAGCGGCACTGCGTCCGCTGCCACCAGGGCGATGACCCCAAAGGTGGCCTGGCGCTGACCGACCCGAAGCATTTGCACGCGGGCGGAGAGAGCGGCGCGTCAGTTACATCCGGCCAACCCGACGACAGCCTGCTCTACCAGTATGTGCAGGGCGACAAGCCCCAGATGCCCAAGGACGCTGCACCACTATCGGCAGAGGACGTGGGAGCGATTCGCCGCTGGATCGTCGAGGGAGCACCGTGGCCCGAGGGCGTGGTGCTCGCCGATCGGCGCTTGATCGACGGCAATTGGTGGTCGCTCGTGCCGTTGGCGCGTGTGGTCGCGCCGACGCTAGACGATGATTGGATTCGCACGCCCGTCGATGCGTTCATCCTGGCGAAGCTGCGCGCCGAAGGAATGGCGCCATCGGCTGAGGCCGATCGTCGCACGCTCATTCGCCGCTTGACCTACGACTTGCACGGCTTGCCACCGACACCGCAGGAAATCGATGCGTTCGCCGATGACCGGCTGGAAGGCGCGTATGTGCGTCTGGTCGATCGGCTGTTGGCTTCGCCCCGCTATGGCGAACGTTGGGGCCGGCACTGGCTGGACGTGGTGCACTATGGTGAATCGCACGGCTACGACAAGGATAAGCCGCGCCCCAATGCTTGGCCCTATCGCGACTATGTGATCCAAAGCTTCAACGCCGACAAACCGTACGATCGCTTCGTGGCCGAGCAGATTGCCGGCGACGCGCTGTATCCCCACGATCCGCAAGCACTGGTCGCTACCGGCTTCATCGCGGCCGGACCTTGGGATTTCGTGGGACACGTCGAGCTGCGCGAAGGAACGGTCGACAAGGACATCGCGCGCTCGAACGATCGCGACGACATGGTGGCCAACGCGATGTCGACGTTCCTTAGCCTGACGGTCCACTGCGCCCGCTGTCACGATCACAAGTTCGACCCGATACCTCAGCAGGACTACTATGCGTTGCAAGCCGTGTTCGCCGGCGTCGATCGCGCGGATCGCGCATTCGACGCAGATCCAGCAGTTGGCCAAGAACGTACACGATTGCTGGCGGCAAAGCGTCAACTCGAGACGCGGCAACGGGCCGTCCAACAAGTGGTCGCGCACGTTACCGGCCCCGAGATCGCGGCACTCGATGAACAACGGGCGGCGTGGCAGAAAGAGCTGGACTCGCTGCCCGACGAGAAGAAGAGTTCCACGCTGGGATTTCACAGCGCCATCATGCCCGGCCAGGATGAGGCCAAGTGGGTGCAGGTCGACTTGGGCGACTCGCTGCCGATCGAGGAAGTGGTGCTGGTGCCGGCGCATGTCGTCTATGGTGGGCATGCGGGACCCGGTTTCGGGTTTCCGCCGAATTTCAAGGTCGAAGTTTCCGATTCGCCCGACTTCGCAGCGCCGCGAATCATCGCGGATCACACGTCACATGACTATCCGCATCCGGGCGATACGCCGGTGCGCGCCACAGCGTCGGGCATTGCGGGCCGATATGTCCGCGTCACTGCTACGCGGCTTTGGAAGCGGACAGAGGACTGGATATTCGCGCTGGCCGAATTGCAGGTGCGCTCCGGGCCGACCAACGTTGCACTGGGCAAAACGGTGACGGCGCTCGATTCGATCGAAGCGGCGCCAAGCTGGGGCAGAATCAACCTGGTCGATGGCTTCAGTAGCGAGCACGATCTCACCATCGGCGATCCGGCGCAGCGAGAATTGTTAGCGGCGCGAATTGCCGCCGCCGATGTGCAGCGCCGCAAGCTGGTCGACGATCGCATGGACGAACCAACCCGAATCGAGGTTGCCGCGGTCGAGTCGGCTCTCGCCAACGTTGAACGTCAGTTGAGTGCGTTGCCCACGCAACAAACGATCTATGCGGCCGTCAGCGCGTTCCAACCGAACGGAGCGTTTCAGCCAGCGAAGGCCACCCGGCCGATCCATCTATTGGCGCGGGGCGACGTGCGCAGTCCCGGACCCTTGGTCGAACCAGGCGCCGTAGCTTGCGTGCAGGGTTTGCCCGGTACATTCGAGTTGAAGGAGGCCGAGAACGAAGGGCAGCGGCGCGCGGCGTTGGCGCGCTGGCTCGCCGACGAGCGCAACGCCCTGGTGCGGCGGTCGATCGTCAACCGAGTGTGGCAGTACCACTTTGGGCAAGGACTGGTCGATTCACCCAATGACTTTGGCCGCATGGGCTCGCAGCCGACACACCCGGAACTGTTGGAGTGGTTGGCCGGTTGGTTCATCGATCACGGCCACTCCATCAAGGAGCTGCACCGGTTGCTGCTCAAAAGCGCCGTGTATCGGCAGGCTTCGGCGGACAACGCCGAGTACGCGCGGCTCGACGCTGGCAATCGCTACCTGTGGCGCATGAACCGGGCGCGCTTGGATGCCGAGTGCATTCGCGACGCGATGTTGGCCGTCAATGGGCGGTTGGACCTGACGATGGGTGGTCCAAGCGTGCAGCAGTTCTACTTCAAGGACGACCACTCGCCAGTGTATGACTATGCGCGCTTCGAGGTCGACGATCCGCGCAGCCTGCGCCGCAGCGTGTATCGCTTCCTCGTGCGGAGCGTGCCGGACCCGTTCATGGACTGCCTCGATTGCGCCGACCCATCGATCTTGACGCCCAAGCGAAATACGACACTCACGTCGATCCAGGCCCTGGCGCTTCTGAACAACCCGTTCTGCGTGCGACAAGCGGAACACTTTGCCCAGCGACTGCGCGGCATGCACCAGGATACTGCCGCTCAGATTGCCGCGGCGTACCGGTTGGCACTTTCGCGCGAGCCGACGCCGCGCGAATCGGCTGCAGTAGTTGAATACGCCCAGGAGTTTGGGCTGCCTGCCGCGTGCCGGGTGATCTTCAACAGTAACGAGTTTCTGTTCATCGATTGAGCAACGCGATGACTAAGCAACCAAGAGCACACACCCGGCGCCGGTTCCTGTGGGAACTCGGAGGGGGATTGGGCGGGATTGCACTTGCGCAGTTGTTGAGCGATGGCGGAATGCTCGCCGGCGCTCGAGCGGCCGACGCGCCGCGCCTTTCGGTCGGCATGCACCATCCGCCGAAAGCCAAGCGCGTGGTGCAGATGTTCATGTCCGGCGCTGCCAGCCAGTGCGATACGTTCGATTACAAGCCGGCGTTGATCAAGCTCAACGGTCAGCCGTTCGATCCGGGCGAAAAGGTCGAGCTGTTTCAGAGCGATCCGGGCGCATGCATGGCCAGTCCCTGGGGCTGGAAGCAGTACGGTCAGTGCGGCAAGTGGATGAGCGACCTGGTGCCGCATCTGGCCGCATGCGTCGACGACATGGCGTTTGTTCACTCGATGGTTTCCAAGTCGAACGTACACGGTCCGGCCACGTTCATGCAGAATAGCGGCTTCGTGCTGCCGGGTTTTCCGGCGATGGGAGCCTGGGTTTCCTACGGCTTGGGTAGCATGACCGACGATCTGCCCACCTTCGTCGTGTTGCCCGACGCGCGGGGCTTTGCGCCCAATGGGCCGGGCAATTGGAGCGCGGGCTTCCTGCCAGCGGCGCACCAGGGCACGCTCATCCGGCCGGCCGCGGAGAATCCAATCGCCGATCTGTTTCCACCCGCCGACGCCAGCTTCGTCACGCCCCAGAGCGAAACCGCGGCTTTGGCGCTCTTGAAGGATTTGAACGACGAGCATTTGGCCGGGCGTGAAAGCGACTCGCGTTTGGAAGCGCGCATTGCCTCCTACGAGCTTGCCGCGCGGCTGCAGTTGAGCGCGCCGGGCGTGCTCGACATTTCGCAGGAAACCCAGGCCACGCGCCGCATGTACGGCGTCGACGAGAAAAAGACCGAGGACTTTGGCCGCAATTGCCTGATCGCGCGGCGGCTGTTGGAGCGGGGCGTGCGGTTCGTGCAATTGTGGAGCGGCGCAGACAACGGCTTTCCACGCCGCAACTGGGACAGCCACGAAGATATCGCCCGCGACCACGGCGAGATGGGCGCCAGCATGGACAAGCCGGCTGCGGCGCTGCTCAGGGATCTGAAGGCTCGCGGTATGCTGGACGACACGATCGTGATCTGGACCACCGAGTTCGGCCGCATGCCGTGCAGCCAGGGCGGCAAGGGCCGTGACCACAACCCGTTTGCGTTCACCAGTTGGCTGGCCGGCGGCGGCATCAAGGGGGGCGTCAGCTATGGCCAAAGCGATCAGTGGTCGTACAAGGCCCAAGAGAATCCCACCTATTGTTACGATCTGCACGCCACGGTATTGCACCTGTTGGGCATCGATCACGAGAAGTTGATCTTCCGCCACAACGGCATCGATCGGCGACTGACCGACGTGCACGGCCGCGTCATTCAAGGCGTGCTGGCATGATGGAATAGCTCAGCGCGGCTGACGCACAGTAACGCCCAACCGCGAAAACTCATTGCCTATCGTCGGCACGGTTACATCATGCCCAACGCAACACTTCGATTCGCCGCCGCGTATTCCCCGTCGATTGACGTGCAATCGGCCTGCAACCAGATCAAGGCGGCTTTGAACGGTCCGATCGACCTGGCATTTGCGTTCGTATCGGCAGCGCATCGCGATGACATGGCGGCGCTGGCCGTGCAACTGCGCGAACAACTTGGCGCCGCGGCCCTGTTAGGCTGCACGGCCGAATCGCTCGTTTGCAATGACCAGGAGTACGAGCAGCCCGGCGGAGTGGCGCTGTGGGCCGCGCACATGCCGGGTGGGAGCATCGCGCCGATGCGATTGACCTTTACGCCCACGCCCGAGGGCGGCGCGTTCGTCGGCTGGCCCGAGGATCTGCCGGCATCGTGGCCGGCCGGTGCGGCGCTGCTGCTGCTGGCCGATCCGTTCAGTTTCCCGGCCGACGTTCTGTTGTCGCAATTGAACGAAAGTCAACCGGGCGTGCCGGTGATCGGCGGCATGGCGAGCGGAGGATGGCAACCGGGCGAAAACCGCTTGCTGTTCGGCGGCGACGCGGTCGACAGCGGCGCCGTGGCCGTGCTGGTCCATGGACCGGTGGCCGTTACTTCGGTTGTCAGCCAGGGCTGCCGCCCGATCGGGCAGCCGTTCGTCGTGACCAAGGCCGATCGCAACATGATTGGCGAGCTCGGCGGCCGTCCGGCGCTCGCGCAGCTCCAGGAACTATTCGACAAACTTTCGACCGACGATCAGCGACTTGCCCGACAAGGGTTGCACGTAGGACAAGTGATCGACGAGTACCGCGAGACATTTGGTCGCGGCGACTTTCTGGTGCGAAACGTCCAAGGCGCCGATTCGCAAAGCGGCGCAATCGCCATCGGAGATTGGGTACGGGTCGGACGAACGGTGCAGTTCCACGTCCGCGACGCAACGACCGCCGACGAAGATCTCGACGCACTCTTGTCCGCGGCGCGACAGAATGCCGCAGCAAACTGTCTCGGGGCCCTACTGTTCACCTGCAACGGTCGCGGCACGCGACTGTTCGAACAGCCTCATCACGACGCCGCGGCGTTGGCGCGGAAGTGGCCCAAAGTGCCGACCGCTGGTTTCTTCGCCCAAGGCGAGATCGGCCCGATCGGCGGCAAGAACTTCGTACACGGCTTCACCGCCAGCGCGGCCCTGTTCGGCCCGGCGGAGGGCTAGTGCCCCGCGTGACCGTGTCCGTGAGCGCCGCCTTGGAACAGCGGCACATCGGGGTTTCCACGTGCGATCACATACGCGATCAGATCCAAGATCTCGTCGCGAGAGAGCTTGTCGAGCAGACCCTTGGGCATGATCGATGACGTGGATTTGTGCCGCGCGGCGATGTCCGTCGGCTTCAACTCCACAGCGTCGGCTTTCGCCAAGGGGTTCTCGATGACCCTTACGAGCGTTGGTGTCTCTTCCAGCACCAGGCCCGTCAGCACTTTGCCGCTCTCCAACTCGAAGACGTACGACTGGTACTTCTCGTTGATCCTTGCCGAGGGATCGATCAACTCCTTGAGCACGTCAAGCGATTGCAGTTTGGCATCGAGTTGAGTCAGGTCCGGACCGAACTGAGCACCCACGTTGTCAAGCTTGTGGCAGGCGACGCAGTTGGCCACGGTGAACATCTGCTTGCCATTGCCGTAGGAGCGGCCGCTCTTCAGTTCGGAAACAGCGACGGCCAGATCGTCGACCGTCCACTCGGTGCGCGGGCGGCGGTCCGCCAGCAGCGCGTCTTTGATTTCCAGGGGATGGGCCGCTAAATAGGCCTCGGGGTTGTCCAGGTACGCATCGAGATCGTCCACGACATACAGCGCTCCGTACATGCGCCGCCAGTGGCCCGGATACGTGCAGACATACGGATAGACGCCCGGCTCGCTGGGCACGTTGAAGCTCAGCTTTTCGCTGGCGCGGGGCTGTAGCAAAGTACTTGCAAGCAGGATCTTGGTCGAGGGCGGCACGTAATGACGCTCGGCCGCACCCGGTTGTTGGGCCGTCGCTTCCGCCTCGAGGCCGATCGCTTCCAGGGATCCTGGCTGAGCGATCACGAAATTGTGCGGCATCAGGTCGCTGTTTTCGAAGACGAACTCCACCGGCTTGCCCGCGCGTACGGCGATCACGTCCTTGTCGTACGACATCCGCTCGAAGAGCGTGCCGACGCGAATCACTCGCACTCCCAACTCGTTCAGCTCGGCCCGGGCTTGCCTGGCCTCGTTTGCTGGCAACAGCGCGGCCAAGGCATGGCCCAGCTCCATCGCGGAGAGCGCCTCGGGCGTCGTCCGCTGCGCCACCGGTACGCTCGCCAGGTATGCGGCGATACTATCCAATAGAGGCCGGGCCTGATCCTTGGGCCAATCGGCTTGCCCGATGCGCTGCAGGGCGGCAATGGCAGCGGCACGATCCGTAGCATCGGTGATGCGCGGCGCGAGCAGCGCGAAAGTTTTGGCCTCTTGTCCGCGGACGTACGTCAGCGCCAGCATGGCCGCGCGCCGAACGGCGCTGGCGGGATCGCCTTCTCCCACTTGGATCGTCGTGCTCGACGCCGGCGCGGCACTGCCCTGCCGTTCAAAGACCTGCTGACGATTGCCGTCCAGCAAGGTAAGCGTGAAGCCCTCGAGTCTGCGGCCCAGGTCGCCATCGGTGCGGTTGAAAACGATAATGGATTCAATGGGCAGCTCGCGGCCCAGATCGAGCTCCCACCACGGGCGGCCTTCGTTCTCCGCGGTATGCGTTTGACCGCCGGCGGAGTACTCGCCGCCTTTGTTGCCGTCGATCGCCCGAGAAGCATCGCCGCCATGGGCAGTGCTTTTCTGCGACGCTTTGCCACTACGGGCGACGTTGGCGCCGTCGCTTTGCACTTCTACCTCGGCCAACGTGAGCGTTCCCCGCGCCGGCAGCTCGATGCGCACATAACGGCCCGAAGCGCTCATAGGAGTTGTGGCCGACGACAACGAATCGGGCAACCCGTTCAGAAGCGGTGCGATCCGCTCGAAAAGGCTCGCTCGCACGCTCGCGTCTGGGATGAGCGGCATGGCCTCGACAAAGTCGCGCAGGCTCTTGGCCGAACCGAGGGCCAATCGCCACGCCTTTTCCGGTGTGCCGTCGACGCTCATCAGCGAAACAAAGCCCACTTGGCGCAACACCGGCTGCCGCGCCGTCAAGGCGATCCGCTGCAGTTCGGCACGAGCGGGCGCCAATTCCTGGGCGCTGCGGCCGCCGAACAAGCGCGCCAAGTCAAACAGCAGGCTCGCATCCAGTTGATCGTCGTTGGCATCCAGCGCATCGATCGCCTCCATGACGATCGCCAGTTCCGATTTGTGATCAAGTTCGGCGAGCACGCGCAGCGCGGCGCGGCGATTCTCGTCCAGCAAGCCCGGTCGACGGAGCATCTCGACGCAAACCGCTCGCGTGCGCTCGAGCTTGACCAGTTGGTTGTTGTCGATGGAACGCAGCAGGTATTTCCGCCCGGCTTCGGTACTGAACGCCACGTTGTCGCCATCGGCCAGTGCTCGCCGCCAGATGGGCTCGAGCGTCTTGAGCGTTTCTTTGCTGACGAAGTCCAGGTACTCGTCGCTCGGCTGCTCGGCCGCGATCACCTGAATCTCCACTGCTTCGGGCACATCGAGAAAGCTCGCGGCGCGGACGGCTTCGAGCCGCACTCGAGGCGCCGGATCGGCCGCCAGCTTGCGCAGCATGCCGAGTGAATCACTCAGGCGGTCGCGCCAGTAGCAAAGCACGCGCGTGGCCGCTGCCCGGGCGCGAAAGTCCTGGGCCGTCAGCAAGCAATCCAATAGCGCTGGGTCGACGCTGTTGTGGTGTTGCTTTACCCACAACGCTTCGAGCAAATGGTGCTCGAACTGCGAATCGCCGGTGTCCAGCGCGGTCACCCACCGATCCACCGCGGCCAGCACTTCATCGCTGCTGCGCGCGCTCAGTTCGAGCTTGGCGCGATAGCGCACCCGGGCTTCCGGCTCTTTGAGCAATTCGAGCAGCGCGGGGATGGGCTGGCCGGCAATCTTGGGTGGCTGCAGTAGTGGCCGTCCTTCGTACGTCACGCGATAGACGCGGCCATGCGTGCGATCGCGGCTTGGATCGCGCAAGTTGTGTTGCATGTGGCCGATGATCGGGTTTTGCCAATCGGTGAAGTACACGGCGCCATCGGGACCGATTTCGAAATCTGCGGGTCGAAAGCTGGGGTCGCTCGACGAGAGGATCGGCTCTAACTCGGTTGCCGTAAAGCTCGCTCCCTTGTCCTGCACCTTGTATTGCAGGATGCCTTGGAAGCCGATCACGTTGCCGACCAGCAAATGGCCCTGCATCTCGGGCGGGAAGTGCCGGCTGTACAGATACTCGATGCCCGGACACGGGCGCGTGCGCGGCTGATAGACCATTGGCGGCTGCGGATGCTTGTTCGGAAACTCGACGTGGCCCGAGAAGAGCGCGGCGTGAAACGGATTGGCGCCGGTACCGTCGATCACGATGTCCTGCCCCCAGTGATCGAACGCATGCCCGTGCGGATTTGCAAAGCCATAGGAGACATAAACTTCGAACTTCTGCGCACGCGGCTCGTAGCGAAACACGCCGGCATTGGCCAGCCGCACGGGCGGGCCGTAGGGAGTTTCGACCTGCGAATGATGGAACGTGCCCTCTTGCATGTAGAGCGCTCCGCCCGGATCGAACGTCAAGCTGTTGGAAGCGTGGTGCGTGTCGGCCGAGTCGAGGCCCGAGATCACGCGTTCGCGCGTGTCGGCGCGATCATCGCCGTCAGTGTCCTTAAGAAATAGCAGGTCGGGGGCGTTGGCCACCAGCACGCCGCCGTTCCAGAACTCGAAGCCCGTCGGGTTGTGCAGTCCGCCGGCAAAGGTAATGCACTTGTCGGCGCGGCCGTCGCCGTTGGTGTCTTCCAGGATGAGCAATTTGTCATCCAGTTTGTCCTTGGGCTTCCAGTGCGGATAGCTATCCCAGGCGGCGACCCACAGTCGGCCTTGCGGATCGAACGCCATTTGCACCGGGTTGACCAGTTCGGGAAACATGCTCTCGTCGGCCACGAGATTTACCTTCATGTTCTTGCCAAGGGTCATCCTGGCGATCGATTCCTCGCCGCTTAGGAACTCATACTTTCCGCCTGGCAGCGGGCCGGGCTTATTGGTGACCACCTCGACAAAAGGCGGCGTGTTCGCGTCATCCACCGCCAGGTCGCTGTTTTGCGCCACGGCCCAGATACGCTGATCGCGATTGGCGGTCATCACATCGAGCACTTCCAGCTCGCGTTGCATCACCTCGCGGTTGGTCTGGTTCTTGACGAACTTCAGGTCAGCCCGGCCGCCGAAAATCGAGTAGCCGTCCGTGGTACGATACTTCTCGAACCAGACGAAGTCCTTGTCGACCACGGCTTGGCGCAGTTTTTCGAGCTCAGTCGGTTCATTGGGCAGCCCACGACGTTCGCCGAACAGCGCAGCATCGATCGCCTGGGCCACCAACCGATCGCCGTGCGAATTCAGATGGATGCCATTGATCGTAAGCGGTGGATCGCTCCGCTCGTAGAGCAGTCGACTAGGCGCGAACAAATCGACGAAGAACACCTGGTTAGCGACGGCCACATCGCGCATGGCGGCCGTGTAGAGGGCAATCTGCTCGTTGTTCGCCGTCCCGTCCGGCAGGTTGCGGTCGTGCAGATTCTCGTGGGCAATCGGCGAAAACAAGACCAATCGCGGCGCACCGTGGCCGTTGTACTTTTGGCCGAGCGTGTGCGTGATGAGCTCTCCCAGGTCGTGCTTGAACTTTTCCAACCCCGCCTGACCGCCAGACGACTCGTTGTAGCCGAAGAACGCCAAAACAACATCGGCCTTCACGGCCGCAAGATGTTCGTCGGGCGAGCCGAAGCCGGCCGATCGGAGCCGGAGCGTCAGCTCGTCGCCGGAAAAACCCAAATTGCGAAACACCAGCTCGTGGCGCGGAAACCGACTCTGCACCAGGGCTTCGAGATGTCCGAAGTGTTGCATGCGGTCGGCCAGCGTGTTGCCGATGATGGCGACATGGTCGCCATTGGCCAATTCCAAGCGTGTCGCTTCAGCCGCTTGGGTCACGCTGCCCAGGCACGCGAGTCCGATGAACCAAACGGCGTGTTTCACGGTGGCAACTTTCCGGGTGGGGTGAGAGAATTTCGTCGCGCTACAGGGGCAGCGGCCGGCGGCTCGCACGCCCACGCGCTCGATTGGCCAGCTACGCGCAACGACGCAACGGCGAGACCTCCGATTGTGACTGAAACGCACGCCGGTTTCAAGCGAGCTGAAGTCACTTCAATCGCCGCCAATGCGGCAGGAACTGCTCATTGCATCTGAATCTCGACCGATGCTTTCGCGGCCGCGTGGCCGTGGTGCGTCGTCGCCGGCCCGAGACGTCGCTGGCGGTCCTTGACCAACTGTTCCGCGACCGCGTACCGAGAGACGACGCCCGGCTGTGGATACAAGCCACCGCCGAAAATCAGTGCGGTGAGAACGAGCACGGCAATCCGCTCGGGGCGGCGGATTTTCAGATCGACTTTCGCGACGTGCGGCGTACCAGTAAACACGCGAAAATACGCGTGCATCACGGCCAGTCCATTGAGCGCGGCCACGCACACCACGATCACCCCGACCAGGGGAACCGTGTGTACCATGCCGTCGACCAGCAACTCCGCGCCGATAAATCCAGCCGTGCCTGGAAAACCAATGCTGGCCAGACCCGTGACGAGAAACAGCAGGGCCAGTCCCGGGGTGTGATGGTAGAGGCCGTGGAATTCGTCGAGCGAAAGCCGACCGGTGCGCGACTCGACCGAGCGCAGCGTGAGCCCGAACCCGGCCATCGAGATGCTGACGGAGATCCACATGCACAGCGCGGCTGTCAGACTGATGGCCGTCGCGGTTTCCAGCCCGACGAACACCAGCGAAGAGTGGCTGAGGAACAAGTAGCAAAAAAAACGTCTGGCTTCGCGCTGCACCAGGGCCATGCCGGCGGCGTACACGGCCGTCAGCAGAGAAAGCATGGCGATGCTGTGCAACGCCCATTCGGGAGCGATGGGCAGCACCAATCGAAGGGCCGCGTACACGCCGACCATGGGCGTCACGAACAGCAACGCTGTGCCAAAGGTCGCGTTCTCGAACAGGTCGGTCATCCAACAGTGCAAGGGGACAATGCCGCTGCGCACCAGGACCGCGGCCATCAACAAACCGATGCCGATGACGGATCCCACGCCCCGGTCGACGTCGACCAGCCACTGCCCGGTTACTAGCAAAGCGACGAACAGCATCATGTGTAACACGAACACGCGCGTCGACCGGCGGCGCAATCGCAAGTTGATATAGGGCGAAATCGTCCCGGCCACCAGCAAGGCAATGATGACCCAAGGGCGATCGGTGCTAAACGTCGCCAACAGGATGGCTTCGGACAGCAACAGCCGCGGAAACGACAGCCGCCGCACCTTGGTGCGCAACGTGGCCAGGACCGTCAGCAATGACAGCAACGACGCCAAGGAAAGCAAGGGCGCACTCAGCGCGTCGATGCCGATGACCGGCGCCACGTGGAACGCCATCATCAAATCCCACGGGTCGTGCACCTCACCGCCCGAGAGCGTCGCGTAATCGCACCAGGCGCCCAGGGTTAGCAGCAGTGCGATGCCGCAAAACACCAGGCTGTATCGCCGGGCCGCGTCGGGATCACGGATCTGCGCAGTGACGATTGCGCCTACCAGCGGCACGGCAATCGCCAGCTCCAGCCACGGAAGGTGCAACTCGTTCATAGCAGCAGATCCTCGATCGGCGGCGAAGGGTCGCGAATGCTATCGGATTCTCGCGACGGATGTCCGGCTAACAAGTCGGTCCATTTGCGCTCCATCGTGTCGCACCAGCGAAAAATACGCACGAAGGGCCATACCAGGAATTCATTGATGATCGAATCCAGATGCCCCCGCTCGAACGACAATCGATACAAGCGGTGGTTCACACTCGTCGGCAACCAGCGGCTGGCGTGCGATTCCGCCGGAAGGTGCGAGCCGATGGCGTTTTCCAAGGTGCGATAATCGTGCAGCAGCGACGGCGCCCGCACGAGTTGCAACGTTCGTAACGTGGCATGGCCGATGATGTGCACCAGCGGAATGTATTGCATTCCGAGTCCGATTTCTGCGGTAATGATCCCCACCTGCGTCAGCGACGCGTATGCCAGCGCGCTCTTGACGTCGGTCTGCACGCGCGCCGTGAGCGCCGCCAAGATCGCCGAGGCTACTCCCAGCACCACCACCGCCGCGCTCAGCCACGTCGACAGCTCGAGAATCGGACTCACGCGCAACAGCAAAAAGGTTCCCAGATGAACCGACAACGCGCCGTAAAAGACGGCACTGGATGGCGTGGGTCCTTCCATCGCTCGGGGCAGCCAGCCCGAAAACGGGATGAGTGCCGACTTGCCGGCCGCGGCCACCAACAGCAACAGTCCGATCACGAGCGCCTGGTTGGAGCTCAGCGCGGCGTGCCCATCGGGCCAGGCCCCCTTCCCCATCAATCGGTCAAAATCCCCTTCACCCGTCAAATGGTGCAGCGCGACGGCGGCGATCAAAAATGCCGCGTCCGCCACACGATAGACACTCCACACGCGCTGTCCATTGATCACCGGCGCTGTGCGCTCGTGGAAATAGGCCACCAACAGTGCGGAGGAGAGTCCCACCAATTCCCAACCGAGAAACAGCGTCTCGATGGTCCCAGCCAGGGAAGCGACGATCATACCCACCAGGAACAACGCGTACAGCAAGAAAAATCGATGATATCCGGGCTCGCGGTGTAGATACCTGCTGGCAAAGGCGCCGATGGTCCCGAGCAATACATAGGAGAGGACGACAAAGGGAACCGACAACCGGTCGAACATGAACTTGAGGTGAAAGTGAAAATTCTCCTGGGGAATGACCACCCAGTTGCCCACTTCGAGCACGACGTTTCGCTCCCCCGATACCAACATCATCGCCAGCATGGCGATCGCAGCGAGAAAGCCGACGACCACCGCAACGTAATTGAAACGGGCCGTGACGCGTTCGCTCAGCGGCCAACCACCCAGGAGCGTCAATCCCACGCCCAGCAACAGCACGATGGGGGCGATTACCGTCAGAGCGCCAGCCATGTGCAGCAACGGATCCAGAGTCATGCGCACTCCTTTGGCGCCACCACGCAGGTTGACGCCGACCGCCCAACGATCGAGGCGCATCCCAAGTGATCGCGCCAGCCGCCATACCATTCGACCGACGAGGCCGCCACGGGTAGTTCCTTGGACTCCGGGAGATAGCGCTCGAAACGCCCTCGGCGATAGATCTGCAGCGTGGGGGAGTCCGGATCGAGCACCGCAAGTTGCACCCACTCGTTGTGCACCAGGCGGCCGATGCCGGGGTTGCGCTCAAGAATGGCCAGCATGGCCGCCGCGGTGGTTTCGATCACGAACAGCAGGCGAACCGGCTCATGGATTTCGACCATTTGCCACGGCAAGCCGGGGCGCAAATCGCTGGCCGCGCCGTCCATCACGCCCAACAGCGAGGTTATGTTGTGCGGCAACTTAGTCCCACAGCCGTAGCCGGTGGGATCGACGTACGAGAAATAGTATTCCAGATTGATACCGGCGCAGACGGGAAACACCGCCTGCAGGATGCGCGTCAGAGTGGAATGCTCCGCGTCATCATGCGTCGGGTCATACGACGTCAGGAACGCCCGACGGTCGAGAAACAACGAGCGCGTGTGAAAGCGCCGTCCGACGATGCAGGTCGCATTGGTGGCGTGGCCGCACTCCGACCGCACTTGCGAAAGATCCTCCGCCCGACCCTCCACGTGGCGTAGCACTGCCTCGGGCGAGAGCGACAAATCGGCCGATTCGAACCTCCGACATCGCTCGTGGGCATTTCGCCGGCGCACTTCGTCGAGGGCCAACTTGGCTCTTATAAAGTCGCCGCGATGCAACGATGGCAAGCGGTCGAGGTCGTAGTACTGAATGCTGTCGTCGCACGTGTTGTGGAGTCCGCCAAGGAAGATCGTCTCTCGCGGTATCACCAATCCGACGCGGGCCAACTGCTCGCGCACCCGCGGGTCGTTCAGAATGCTGGCGAACGCTCGGGCATTGGGTCCACCCCGACCGCCGCCACAGGCGCCGCAATCGTAGGCGGACGCGTGCGGGTTGTTGACGCTCGATGAGCCGTGGCCCATCACGAGTACCAGGCGGGCAAACCGCCGGGTCAATCCCAGCTCTTCCAAGACGCTTCGCGCAATGGCGACCATTTCGTCAAGGCTGTAGCCGAAATGCCCGGGCTGGGGCGCGGGCGGATCCTCCCGGCGTTCCAACAGCAGGTGCGCCACCGGCGGAGGCTGGACAAAGCGGCCAAACGTTCGTCTCGTTTTTGCGGTGAGACGCGGACACAAGACGCGCGCCATCAGTGGCACGGATGCCAGCGTGCCGAACAGCGCCGTCAGCGCGCCGCCGAACACCGTGCGACTGACGACGTGCAGGCGATGTACGATTTTCCCCAACGCGCGTCGCGTCTCCAACCGCCGCTGATGAGACTCGTCGAAGGACACATCGACTTCCTCTTGCACGTAGTGACTGGGCTTGATCACAACTGGGCAGAGGGGAACGTAGTGCGCATCGGCCGCGCCGCGATAGTACATGGCCACGCCGAAGAATCCTGCCGTGCCGAATGTTTCGCACTCGGGCGCTACTTCCTCGAGATGCCGTCGGAACGACTCTTCGCGCTCGTCGAGGCAACAAATCACTTGAAACTCCGGACGCTCAATCTGGGCAGGCGCGACGCGGGCGTGGACCACGAGCGCGTCGAGCACCCTGTTGCGATAACGGCGCTCGAAGGCCAGGTGATACGTGCGGCGCCGATGAAAATCGGAGAACGACTCCACTTCCTTCAAGAGCGCTGTCCATTCAACCCGCGATAGACGGTGCAGATCGAAAGGCTTCCAGCCAAGATACTGGGCCAACTGAAAGACCAGGAAGGCGCGCTGGTCGACGCTCAACCGCGGGGTGCGATGCAGTTTCTTGCGCAGCCTCGGCGCCAGCTTGTCGAGGTCGCCACGATCGCCCAACGTGTCGCGCGCCGCGTGGGAAATCGCCAGCCGTTCCAGCACCAGACGGACTGCCACATATTCGATCAGCGTGCCGCGAGGCGCCGGATGGACGGTCCATTCCGCGTTTGTTTCCATCTGCCAGAGCATGCCGGCCCAACCGCGCAGGGCCAGGATGGTTGATGCCAGGTACTTTTCCCGGTCCGCAGCGACAACCCCCAACAGGTCGAGAGAATCCTCGATGATCTCCAACGGCGTGAGCCCCGCGCGTTCGAGGCGCTCGAGTTCCGCCGGCAGTCCGGACAACCAGCGATCGATCGGACGGTTGTGTTGATAGAGCGAACGCCAGGCGGCAATGAATCCATGGTCGCGATCCGGTAGCGCCCAACCGGCCAGGCCTTGATCGACAAAGGCGGCACAAAACCGAATCAAGACTTCGTTGACCGATCGATCGGTATCCGTGCCAGTCGTTTGCAGCAGCAAATCGCGGTGACGCACGGCGGGCGAAGCCGCGTCGCCGAATTGAGGCAAACCGTGTACGCCGTGATGACAAATCTGCCAGAGCAGTTTCAGGGTGAATGCTTCCCAAGTCGCTTCGCTCCAGCGCTCGACGGTGGCTGCCCCGAACTGCTTGAACAGCAGATCGCTGAACCGCAAGATGTGATCGTCGGCGCGTGAACCGTCGCCGCGCAAATCGCGCATCGCCCAATGACGCGTGTGGGCGATGAGCTGTTGGCGAACGTTGCGCGGCGCCTCCGGCAGAAACCGCTTCACCGCATCGGCTTCGGCCACCAGCCAGCGCAACTCGGAGTCGCGCCCCTGGCAAAGCGGGTATTGAAGCATTGCCAGGCGCAGATGGTAGCGAGTGCCGAGAAAGCCGATCAGATGATCGGTGTCTTCGCCTAGATCTTCCAGCATCGCTTCGGCAATGTCGTGCGGAAGTATTCGTCCGCGCGCCAACATCTCGCGATAGCGGTCCTCCGGCAGGTAGGTGTGACAACCGTACGTCGCCGCGCCCCGCCGAATGGCTTCGTCGAATGGCTCGTCCTCGAAGGCGTGCAGCGTGTTGTGGTGCACGAATACTTGGATCGGCTGCTGGCTCGGCAGCAGGTGCGTCAGGTGCTCGATCGTGTGCCGCAGGTCATCGTGTCGCAGGTCCGGCTGATGGATCCCTTGGCCGGACGGTTCCAGAGATGCCGTTTCACGCACGGTTCGGTTACTCGCTGCCAAAGTATGGTTCGGAACCCCAAAGCACACCGCCGAGCCCCCCGCCGCGAGCGGGCGAAAGCGGGGATCGGGCGCGCGCGTCGAGCCGTCGACGAGTCCGATTGCGAGAAATCCCTATCCGGAAAACCATGAGTCAGCGATACAATCGTCGGTTGCAGATGTGGTTGTGCCGCGTGAGAGCCCGACATTTCGGTCCCAGCGGAGCAACTTTCGGCGAGGGGATAGAAGGCGCGCATGTCGCGCGACCTGGCTGGCAAAACGGCTCGGGCAGGCACCTTTGGTCTGGGCGGTTGCAGTGAAGCGGTGAATGGACCTGAAGATTTGGAGCCACGGCGATCCCTGTCCACTTATCCAAAAACACGATCGGAGCAGATGGCGACGAATCACGCCCGTGTGGCGAGTGCCTCCATTCGTCGTAACTGCCTTACACGACTAATCTCAGACTCATCCCGGACCGCTTCTCAATGGCGCGCCGAGCCACGACATGACCATGAACTTGTGCTTCATGCCTGCCGAGCAACCTTTGACGTATCGTAGGCTCGTACGTTACATCGATCCAGGGCGGACTCGAGATCCTTAAGGTATTTTAATCTAGCGCCTCAGATGTGCGGTATGTGTCACGTTTTCTTGTGCGAGGTTCCCCGTGGATTTGATCTATCGCTTTGATCCATTTCAGCCGATCTCGGTGAGCCGCCCAAGCAGCGCCGAGTCGGCCATCGAGGCGCTGTTGACTGGAAACCTGCGACTCGTGTCGTCGATTCAGCGGATGCAACAGGCCACGATGGACGGCAAAGTCGACGCGGAACCGACAGTCGTGCCGATCGATCTGTTTTCCTTGGGCCTGCCGCTGTTCAAGGGCATCACGCCCGACCAACTGCCGTACGCGTTGGTGCTGGGATGTTCCGATGCTCGCGTGCCGATCGAGTGGGTGTTCGATCAGGGCTTCAACGATCTGTTCGTGGTGCGCATCGCCGGCAACGTGGTGGGCGCCGACTGTATCGGCAGTTTTCAGTACGCAGTGCGGCACTTGGGAAAAAGCGTGCAGACGGTCGTCGTCTTGGGACACACGAGTTGCGGGGCAGTGACGGCGGCTGTCGACGCCTACCTGAGTCCCTCGGATTACGCCAACATCGCCTTCAGCCACTCGCTGCGATTGCTGGTCGATCGCGTCATGATCGTTGTCCGCGGTATGGCCAACGCCATCAAACAGCACTACGGGCACGAGATTACGACCCACCCGAACTACCGTGCGGCGCTCATCGAGGCGACCGTCTATCAAAACGCCGCCATTACGGCGTTCGACCTGAAGCGCGAACTATTCGCAAATCACGTACTTCCGCTCAACGTGGTCTATGGCGTGTGCAACGTCGGCACGATGCTGGTCACTTCGCTTCCCGAGACAGCCACGACGACGGAGCCCGGGCTGAAAAAGGCGCCCGAGCGAGCGGACGAGATCGGACCGCTCGGCGAGCAGATCGTGCAGGCGCTGGCGGCCACGGAGATTTTCTAGCACCTGCTGAAAAGTCGCTTGGGACCGTTCGACGCCCCTGGTTGATGCCACAACCCGCAAGGAACTAGCGATGGATTCGACGACCCTATTGCTCATTGCCATACTCGTGCTCGTGCTCCTATCCTTGTTCGTGCGCGGAGGTGGCGGCGATGTGACTCGCCTGCGCGCCTTGGAGCGGAAGATGGACTTGATCTTGAACCAACTGGGAGTCGATCCGAACCAAGGACTCGACGACGAGATCAAGCATCTCGCGCAGTCGGGCCAAAAGATTGAGGCCATCAAGCTCTATCGCTTGAAATCGGGCGCGGGCCTCAAGGACGCCAAGGAGTACATCGAGCAGCATTACGGCATCTGAACTCCCATGCCGAGCCATCGAGCGCCGGGCTGCCGGACCCAGGGACCCGAGAGTCTGGAATTGAAAAACCGGTCGGCAAGTGGTCTACTTTGAGTTTCGCCATCACCGCGACCCGCTGGTTTATCAGGACTTATGGCGTTTCGACCCGTTGATGCCTCGATCAAGTTCCCGGCGCTCGAAGCCGGCATCGCCGACTTCTGGAAGCAGGAAAAGATCTATCAGAAGTCGCTGGCCCAGCGCGCTGGTGCACGCCGCTTCGTATTCTACGAAGGACCACCGACGGCAAACGGCCTGCCGCATCCGGGACACTGCCTGACGCGGGCCATCAAGGACCTCTTCCCGCGCTACAAGACCATGCGCGGCTATCTTTGCCAGCGCAAGGCCGGCTGGGACACTCACGGGCTGCCGGTCGAGGTGGAAGTGTCCAAGGAACTGGGCATCCACTCCAAGGAAGAAATCGAACGCTACGGCGTCGAACCCTTCATCCACCAGTGTTTGGAAAGCGTGTTTCGCTATACCCAACAATGGGAGCGCGTCACCGAGCGGCTGGCATTCTGGATCGATCTGGAAGACGCCTATGTGACCTATCACCAGAGCTTCATCGAAAGCGTGTGGTGGGCGCTGAAGAATCTGTTCGATCGCGGGCTGCTGTACCAGGGACATAAGATCGTCTGGTGGTGGGCCCAAGGCGGAACGGCGCTCAGCTCAGGAGAAGTCGGCCAAGGCTATCGCGAAGTGGCCGACCCCAGCGTGTACGTGCGGTTTCCACTGGTCGATGACCCCGACACGGCGCTTTTGGTTTGGACCACTACGCCGTGGACGCTGCCCAGTAACCAGTTTGCCGCCGTGCATCCAGAACTCGTGTATTCGATCATCGAGGAAGAAGGCGGCCGCAAGCTGATCGTGGCCTCGGCATTGGTCGAGCAGGTCGCGGCAAAAGCGGTGGGCGACGCGCCGCTAAAAGTCGTCGCCACGATCATCGGCTCCAAACTGGTAGGCAAGCGATACGTGCCACCGTTTGACTATTATTACAAAGCACTTGGTGACAGGACCGGCACGCTCACGGCCGGCGGCAAGCAACACGTCGCATGGCGAGTGGTGCCGGCCAAGTTCGTCACGACCGACAGCGGCACCGGCGTGGTCCATCAGGCGCCGGCCTTTGGCGAAGTGGACTACGACGTACTGATCGAGGAGCAAGGACGCTTTGCTCCGGGCGAAGGCCCCGAGTTGATCTGCTCCGTCGGACCGGACGGCAAGTTCACGGCCGAGGCGCCCGATTATGCGGGCCGCTGGGTCAAGGAAGCCGACAAGGACATCACCCGCGAGCTGCGTCGTCGCGGTCTGCTGTTCCATTTGGAGCAGTATCTGCACGAGTATCCGTTTTGCTGGCGGGCCGACGAGGACCCCTTGATCCAGTATCCGCGACAAAGCTGGTTCATCCGCACCACGCAGTTCAAAGACCGCATGCTGGCAAACAACCAGCAAATCAATTGGCTGCCGGAACACATCAAGGACGGCCGCTTCGGCAACTTCCTGGAGACGAACGTCGATTGGGCCTTGTCGCGCGAGCGCTACTGGGGCACGCCGTTGCCAATCTGGGTGTGCAGCGTGACCGGTCGCGCCGAAGCGATCTCCAGCTACGACGAACTGTTGGCCAAGCCGGGTGTGACCGGCACCGAGGTCTGGCAGCGCGCCAAGCAAGCCAAGCCCGAGCTGTCAGATCATCTGAAGGTACACAAGCCGTACATCGACGCGATCAACTACACGTCGCCCTTCGACAGCCAAGGCACGATGCGGCGCGTGCCGGAAGTGATCGATGGCTGGTTTGACTCGGGCGCGATGCCGTTTGCCCAGTGGGGCTATCCGCACCAGGGTCGCGAGAAGTTCGCCGAATTGTTCCCTGCCGATTTCATCAGCGAGGCCATCGATCAGACGCGGGGCTGGTTTTACAGCCAGTTGGCAATCAGCACCCTGTTATTCGGTGATGAGTCGTCGAACGATCCCGATCGGCCGTTCACGGCATTTCCGCATCCGTTCAGAAACTGCATCGTGCTAGGTCTGATGCTGGGCGAGGACGGCCAGAAGATGTCCAAGAGCAAGCGGAACTATCGCGAGCCGAACGAGATCTTCGATCGCTACGGGGCCGACGCGCTGCGCTGGTTCTTCTTCGCACAACAGCCGCCCTGGACCACCATCCGCTACAACGAGCAGGCGATCAAGGACAGCATTCCCGAATTCCTGCTGCGACTGTGGAACGTCTACAGCTTTTTCGTGATCTACGCCTCGATCGACGGCTTCGATCCCGGCGCTCAACTTGGCGGAAAGCTCGATCAACTGACGCCGGCCGAGTTGGCGCAGGTCAAGACTTATCGCCCGATTGCCGCGCGCGCCGAGCTCGATCGTTGGATCCTCTCCGAACTGAATGCCACGGTGGCCGCGGTCATCGAGCACATGGATGCCTATGACAATTTTGCCGCTTGCGGGCGGATCACCTCCTTTGTCGACGCGCTGAGCAATTGGTACGTGCGTCGCAGCCGCGACCGATTCTGGAGCGAGGACAAATCGGCGCCCGACAAGCTAGACGCCTATTGGACGCTGTACGAATGCCTGCTGACCACGGCCAAGTTGGCGGCGCCGTTCGTGCCGTTCGTGTCCGATGCAATCTGGCAGAACCTGGCGGTCGCCGAAGCTGGCGGTTCAGTGCGCCAGAGCGTGCACCTGTGCGATTTTCCGGAACCAGATAACGCGGTCATCGACGAAGCTCTGTCGGAACGAATGAACCTGGTGCGCGAAATCGTTTCGCTGGGCCGGGCAGCGCGCATGGGCGCCAAGCTGAAGGTCCGGCAACCGCTGGCCAAGGTGGAGGTGATCTTGGCTGCCACCCAGCATCGAGCCTGGTTGCAGGAGCACGCCGCGCTGATCACCCAAGAATTGAACGTCAAGGCGGTCGAGTACGCGGAGAGGGCCGATCAGTACATCACCTACACGGTGCTGCCGGACCTCAAGCGACTTGGCCCGCGGCTCGGCAAGCAATTGCCGGAAGCGAAGCAGGCGCTGGCGCAAGCCGACGCGTCTGCACTTTTGGCGCGATTGGAGGCCGACAAGCAAATCACGCTCGTGCTCAAGTCTGGACCGGTCATACTGGACGCGCTCGACTTGCAGATTCGCTTACAGGCCAAACAGGGTTGGGCCGCGGCGCAAGGCGCCGTCTGCGTGGTGGTGCTCTCCACCGAGTTGGACGAGACGCTGCTGGCCGAGGGCCTGGCGCGCGAAGTGGTCCATGCGATCCAGACGTTGCGGAAAGAGAAGAATTGCGAGTACACCGACCGCATCGTCGTCGGTATCGAGACGGATGATGCCGCGCTGTGCGATGCGATTGAGCGTTTTCTCTCGTACATTCAGAGCGAAACCCTGGCGGTGCGAATTGAGTTCGGCGCCCCGGCGGGTGTCGAGCCGATCGAAATCAAGTTGGGCAGTGCCACGGCAAAGATCTTCATCCAGGTGGTGCCCGCGTGAGCGATTCGCATCCTCAAGGCGCGCCGCCGATGCGGTTGGTGGTGCTCATCTCCGGTGGAGGCACGACCCTTAAGAACCTGCTGGCGAAGATCGCCGCAGGACAACTTTCGGCCGAAATCGTACTTGTAATCTCCAGCACGTCGAAGGCCGCCGGGCTGGCGGTCGCCCAGCAAGCCGGCATTCCCACGCAAGTGATCGGCCGCAAACATTTCGCGACGCCCGAGGCGCACAGCGAAGCCGTGTTTGGCGCGTGCCGGGCCGCCGCTTGCCAGTGGGTGGTAATGGGCGGATATCTGACCCACGTGTTGATTCCGCCCGATTTCGAGAACCGGGTGCTCAACATTCACCCGGCCTTGATTCCCGCCTTCTGCGGCAAGGGGTTTTACGGCGGCCACGTACACGAGGCCGTGCTGGAGTACGGTTCTAAGATCAGCGGCTGCACGGTGCACTTTGTCGACAACGAGTACGATCACGGGCCAATCATCTTGCAAATAGTCGTGCCGGTGTTGGACGACGACACGCCGGAGGCGCTCGCCGCGCGCGTGTTTCAAGCCGAGTGCGAAGCCTATCCCGAGGCACTAAGGCGGCTGGCCCACGGCAAAGTGACCGTCGATGGTCGGCGGGTGAAGTTCGGCTAACCAGCCTGGACCTGCTCGTAGCCAAGCGCCGCGTAGAGCTTTGCTGCCTCTTGCCAGCCGCTGTGCGTTTCTAGCCAAACTTGTCGCTGGCCGGCACGCCACACGGCGGATTCGACGGTGGCCACCAGCATGCGACCAAGCCCGTGTCGCCGGAAGCCGGGCGCAACGGCCAGCCAGTGGATCACCGGCTTCTCGTCCGGCGACGCACCGCGTCGCGCCAGCGTGATGGTGCCGACCGGCTCGCAGGAAGCCGACGGCATTCGCCGCGTCTCGGCGAACCACATGGCGTCGTGCCGCCACCAAGGCTTTTCCAGAAACTCGCGAGCAAAGTCACGCTCGTCCCAAGCGCCCACGCCAAGCCGCTGCCTGGCAAACGCCCGGCGGCGCAAATCGAGCCACACGGCGATGTCCTCTGGCCCGGCGTAGTGTCGTAGCCGGATTCCGTCAATTTCCGGCACGAAGGGAGCCTCAACGAGGCGGCGCGTGAGCTGGAGAATGGGGTTCATGGCCCCATTGTTGCCATTTTTGCTGGCATGGGACCAGTAGCTGGCAACAAAGGCCCATTGGCGTGGAAGAGGATTGCGAACTTGTAAACCGTTCCATACCAGTCGCTTAGGTCTTTCCATCGGCCGCAAGATCGGAATTGTGATAGAATTTCGTCATCACATCTCCATGAGTGATTGTTTTTCGTCACTCATATGCTCATACTCGCTAGAGTTGTTGCAAACAGGATTCACCGCCACAGGCGCTTTGCCGGTGCTCGTCGAAGAACGTCGCAGCCAGTTGCTGGAGTTGGTTCGCTCGCGCGGCTTTGCTTCGCTGCCGGATCTGGCGGAGCAACTGAACGTCTCGGAGTCGACGGTCCGCCGAGATCTCGACTTTCTGGAAGAGGTCGGCACGGCCAAGCGGACGCACGGCGGCGTGTTTTACACCGGTCCCTCGCCGAAGCTGCCGCACTTCGACGAGCGGCAACCGGCGCAGTGGGACAAGAAGCGCAGAATCGCGCAAGAGGCGGTGAAGCTGATCGAAGATGGCGACACCGTGCTGCTGGACGGCGGCAGCACGACCTATGAAGTGGCGCAACTCCTGGTGGGCCGTCCGTTACAAATCGTGACCAATTCCTTGCCGGTGGCCAATTTGTTCGCTTCGAACGCCGATCATGACCTGGTGCTGTTGGGCGGATACGTCTATCCGCGGACCGGAGTGGCGCTGGGGCCCTATGCCAACGACATGCTCGAAAAACTCAGCGTGCGGCGCACCATCATGAGCGTCGCAGGCATCACGGAGCGCGGCTTCTTCAACAGCAACTTGCTGCTGGTCGAGACGGAACGCGCCATGATGCGCGCGGCCGACGCAGTGATCGTGGTCGCCGACAGTTCCAAATTCGGCCGCCAGAGCCTGGCGCACTTGTGCGGCCTGGATGAAGTGCAACACCTGGTCGTGGACGACGGAATACCGTCGGAGTGGCGCAAACGGGTAATCAGCGCCGGCTCGGAACTGCACATTGCCACAGTATAAGTGGAATCTACCCATCAGTATCGGACTACGATTGACCATGCCCGCCGTATTGGACCGCTCGACGATTGAACGCATCGTGCGCGACGTGGTCGTTGGCAAGCTTTCGCAGCGAGCCGCAACCAACGGCCAGGCGCGTGTGCCCGAGCTCGTCGTGAGCATTTCGGCTCGCCACGTGCACCTCACCGACCAGCACGTGGAAACGTTGTTCGGCCCGGGCAGCACGCTGACGGAAATGAAGCCGCTTTACCAGGACGGCTTCTACGCGGCGGAAGAAACCGTGATGGTCGTCGGCCCGCGACGGCGGATGCTCCCCAGCGTGCGCGTGCTGGGACCGACCAGGCCCTATAGCCAGGTGGAATTGGCCTTCACCGACGGCATTTCCCTGGGCATCTACGCGCCGGTTCGCGCCAGCGGGAAAGTCGAGGGGAGCGCCGGCTGCGTGCTGG
>JBBDYK010000204.1:0-5119 GCA_040901665.1 Pirellulales bacterium
CCTGCGCGTTTGCCTCGCACGCGAATGTCGCGGTCGGCGTCACGAACAGCAACGCCTGGGAACAGGGGAGGATGGCGATGGAACAGGCTACCGATCTGGAGACTTCGGATCGACTGAGCGACGACGACGTGCAGGCCATCGATCGCTTGCGCGAGCTGTACGCGCGGCTGCGACAAGAGCTGGGCCGGGTCATCATCGGCCAGCGCGACGTCATCGAGCGGCTGTCGATCTGCATGTTTGCCCGCGGGCATGGCTTGCTGATGGGCGTGCCGGGCCTGGCCAAGACGCTGCTGGTCAGCAAGATCGCCGAGACGATGTCGCTCGACTTCAGCCGCATTCAGTTCACGCCCGACCTGATGCCGATGGACATCACCGGCACGGATATTTTGCAGGAAGGCGCCGACGGTCGGCGCGAGTTTCAATTCGTCCACGGCCCGGTGTTTGCCAACATCGTGCTGGCCGACGAGATCAACCGCGCTCCGCCGAAGACGCAGGCCGCCATGCTGCAGGCCATGCAGGAGCAGAAGGTCACGGTCGTCGGCAAGACGTTCGCGCTGCCGCCGCCGTTCTTCGTGCTGGCGACGCAGAACCCCGTCGAGCAGGAGGGCACCTATCCGCTGCCCGAGGCGCAGCTCGATCGCTTCATGTTCTTGATCGAGCTGGACTATCCGTCGGAAGCCGAGGAAGTGCAGATTGCGCGCACGACCACCGGCGACCCGTTGCCGGAGCTGAAGCATTTGTTGACCGCGGAGGAAATCTGCGAGCACCAGGACCTGGTGCGCCACGTGCCGGTGCCCGATCACATCTATCAATACGCGGCCAAGCTGGTTCGCAAGACGCGTCCCAAGGATCCGACCGCGCCGGCGTGGATGAAGCCGCTGGTGGCGTGGGGGGCGGGGCCGCGCGCGGTGCAGTTTCTCATTCTGGGCGCCAAGGCGCGGGCCGCGCTGCACGGCAGCTATATGGTGCGGCTGGAGGATATTCACGAGGTGGCCATCCCCGTGCTGACGCATCGCGTGATCACCACGTTTGCCGCGCAAGCCCAGGGCCTCGACGCGAAGCAGATCGTGCGGCGGTTGATCGAGGAGATGGACGAGGCGCAGTAGGCGGTGCGCACGGCGGCGCGGCTGGAACGCCGATTGCCAGAACTCGCTTTCGGACGATAGTCATGTTATCAGCAGATCAGCCCGGCGCCCTGCTCGATGCCGACGTCCTGTCGCGATTGTCGGGCGTGCCGCTGTTTGCCCGGCGGCCGATGCAAGGCAGCGTGTCGGGCCGGCACTCCAGCCCACACCGGGGCAGCAGCGTCGAGTTTGCCGAGTATCGCAAGTACGTGCCTGGCGACGATCTGCGGCGGCTCGATTGGCGCGCTTATGGTCGATCGGATCGGTTCTATGTAAAGGAGTTCGAGGCCGACACGAATCTGCGTTGTTGCCTGGTGCTGGACTCCAGCGGTTCGATGGGCTTCGGCTCGACCGGCACGACGAAGTTTGCGTATGCGCGGCACGTGGCGGCCACGCTGGGCTATCTGGCCAGCCAGCAAGGCGACGCGGTGGGGCTGGCCTGCGTGGCCAAGGGCATCGTGCGGCAGTTGCCGCCGCGCCGCAACGCGGCACACTTGCGGCTGGTGCTCGACATGCTCGAAGAGGTCCGCCCCCAGGGCGAAACGCAACTGGCGCCGGTGCTGCACGAGCTGGCCGAGACGATTCGCCAGCGCGCGTTGGTGATCATCATCTCCGATCTGTTCATCGATCCCCAGATATTGAACGGCTGCTTTCAGCATTTGCGATTCTGCCGGCACGACGTGGCCGTGTTTCATTTGCTGGATCCGTTGGAGCTGGAGTTTCAGTTTCGCCGGCCGATGCGCTTTTTGGACATGGAAGGGGGCGCGGCGATTTTTGCCGAGCCGAACGAAATCGCCGACCGCTATCACCGGGCGTTGCAACAGTACTTGCAGGGATTGAACGAGGTCGTGCTCGAGTCGGCGGTCGACTATCACCGGGTGCGTCTCGACGAGAGCTACGAGCAGGCGCTGATGCGGTTTCTGATCAATCGGGCTCAATCGAAGACCGTGCGATGAGCTTTTTGCAACCATGGCTGCTCGTCGGTCTGCCGCTGGTGGCGCTGCCGATCATCATCCACCTGATCAACCAGTGGCGCTTTCAGAGCATTCCCTGGGGCGCGATGATGTTTCTGCTGTCGGCGCAGCGGATGGCGCGCGGCTATTCGCGGCTGCGGCAATGGCTGATCCTGCTGTTGCGGACATTGGCGGTTGCCACGCTGGTGTTTGCCGTCAGCCGGCCGTTGGCCAGCGGCTGGCTGGGCGTGACGGTGGGCACGCAGGCCGACACGACCATCATCCTGCTCGACCGATCGCCCAGCATGCAGCAGCGCGGCACCGGAACGGGCGACTCGAAGCTCGACACGGCCCGGCATCAACTGGTGCGCACGTTGGAAACGCTGGGATCGGGGCGCTGGGTGCTGATCGAAAGCGTCTTGCACGAGCCGCGCGAGTTGGAGTCGCCCGCGGCGCTGTTGAAGGTGTCGAACGCGGGTCCGGCCAGCGCGCCGGCCGATCTGCCGATGCTGCTGCAGGCGGCCTACGACTACATCCGCGACAATCGCACGGGACGTACGGAGATTTGGATTTGTTCGGATTTGCGCGAGAACGATTGGAACGCCTCGAGCGGCCGTTGGGCCACGCTGCGCGACGCCTTTGGGGAACTGCCCCAGGGCGTCCGCTTTCATCTGCTGGCTTATCCGCGGCAGTCGGCGGCCAACGTCGCGGTGCGCGTGAGCGACGTGCGTCGCCAGGAGACGAGCGACGGCGCGGAGCTGCTCGTTTCGCTGCGGCTGTCGCGCCAGGGCGACATTGCCGAGACGGTCAACGTGCCGGTGCAGTTCGAAATCGAGGGGGCCCGCTCGGTGCTGTCGGTCGAGCTGAGCGGTCCGTACGTCGATCTGCGAGATCATCGCCTGCCGATCGAGCGCGAGCGCGTGCAAGGTTGGGGGCGCGTGACGATTCCGGCGGATGCAAATCCGGCCGACGACGAGTTTTACTTCACGTTTGCCGCGCGCCCGCCGCGCCGGGCCGCGATCGTGGCCGACAATCCCGAGGCTGAGCTGCCGCTGCGGCTGGCGGCCGGCATCAGCCCCGATCCGGCGTTGCAATCGTCGGCCGAGACGGTGTCCGTGGACCAATTGACGAGCGTGGAGTGGGACCAGGTCGGACTCGTGCTGTGGCACGCTCCGTTGCCCAGCGGACCGGCGGCCGATCTGCTGACGTCGTTCGTCGCGCGCGGCGGCGAGGTGATGTTGTTTCCGCCCGACGAACCGGGGGATGAGGCGCTGTGGGGCCTGCGCTGGCAGGAGTGGCAAACGGCCAGCGAGCGCTTTGCAATCAGCTCTTGGCGCGGCGACGAAGATCTGGTGGCGCGCACGCTCAGCGGCGCCGCATTGCCGCTCGGCCAGCTCGGCGTGCTGCGATATTGCACCGTGAGCGGCGAATTCACGCCGCTGGCCACGCTGGATGGCGGCGCGCCGCTGTTGGCTCGGGTGCCGACGGAGCGTGGCGGCGTCTATGCGTGGACGACGACGCCGTCGCCGCGCGACTCGACGCTGGCCACCGACGGCGTCGTGCTGTATGCCGCGGTGCAGCGCGCGCTGGCCGCCGGTTCGGCGATGTTGGGCAAGGCGCGGCAGTTGGACGCCGGCCAGCCAGGCGACGATGGCTCCGACGCCTGGACGCGTCTGAGCGAGCAGGACGACCGCCTTTCGACCGAGGCCGCCTTTCAACGGGGCGCGTATCAAGCGGCAGATCGCTTGCTGGCCGTGAATCGTCCGGCCGTGGAGGATAACGCGCAGGTATTGTCCGACGCACGCGCCGACGAACTGTTTCGCGGGTTGAATTACGTTCGCGTCGAGGACCAGGCCGGTAACTTGTCGTCGCTGGTGCAGGAGATCTGGCGGGTGTTCTTGTTGACGATGCTGGTCGCCCTGATTGCCGAAGCGGTGCTGTGTCTGCCGCGGCTGGCTCGCGGCGCGGGGGCCGGCCCATGACAAGCGAACATGCGCTGACATTCCTGTGGGCGCCGTGGTCGGTGGCGGTGTCGCTGCTGGTGGTTGCCGGCACGGCGGTGTTGTGCTACGTGGCCTGGCGGCGCAGCGGTTATCGACGCGATTACGGTCTGCTCGAATTGCTGCGGCTGGCGATGGTGTGCCTGATCGCCATTGTCTTCAACCAGCCCGAATGGGTCGAAGAGTATCGTCCGGAGGAGAAGCCAACTATTGCCGTGTTGTGGGACGGCTCGGCGAGCATGCAGACGCGCGACGTGCCGAGCGACACGGCCGGTTCCGCCGCGCTGGCAACGCGCAGCGAAGCCATTGCCCCGCTGCTCGAGAGCGCGTTTTGGAGCTCGCTGCAAGAGCGGATGTCAGTGGTGATTCAGCCGACGACCGCGGCCGATGGCGCACCCGGCACCGATCTGTACGAGCCGCTGGCGCAATCGCCCCGTCGGTTCAAGAACCTGCGCGGCATCGTGCTCGCTTCGGACGGCGACTGGAACGTCGGCCAACCGCCGGTGCAGGCGGCCGCGGCGCTGCGACTCAAGGACGTGCCGCTGTTCGTCGTGCCCGTGGGAAGCTCGTCGCGCTTGCCGGACGTCGAGTTGCTCAGCCTCGACGCGCCGACCTTTGGCATCGCGGGAAAGTCGGTGCGGATTCCATTCACCATCGACAGCACGTTGCCGCGCGAGTATCTGACCAACGTGACGCTCGAAACGTCCGATGGGCAGCAGACGACCAAGGAGGTTCGCGTGGCGCCAATGGGGCGCACCAGTGACTGGATTCTGTGGAAGCCACAGGAAACCGGCGACTTCACGGTGACGCTGGAGGTTCCGCGGCAGAGCGACGAATTGCTGGCCGACAACAATCGACTGACGGCCCCCATCGCCATTCGCGAAGAGAAGCTGCGCGTGCTGGTGGTCGAGTCCGTGCCGCGGTGGGAGTATCGCTATCTGCGCAACGCGCTGTCGCGCGATCCGGGCGTCGATTTGTCTTGTCTGTTGTTCCATCCGGGATTGGATAAGGTGGGCGGCGGCAACAAGGATTACATCAAGTC
>JBBDYK010000205.1:0-5107 GCA_040901665.1 Pirellulales bacterium
TGGGTCACGTCTGGCGGCAGCGTGTTTTCCCCGCCGGCGGTGACGACGAGGGGGGAGGTTGCAGTCATAGTCGCTGCAACTGATACGGCTTATCTCGCGGCGTCAGGGTGGGCGCAAAGTTCAGCGTATTTCGCGGTTTTTTAGCGCGCGCCGCGCGTCGGGCTGTTTGACAGATTTTTGCCGTCCGCTTATTCTCAATTCATAGATCAAGCGCCGGCGCGACCGGCTCAACATATTGATCTTTGGTTTGCTGGGAGACGGTTTTCGGATCGAACCGTCCTAGTTGTGAAAGTGCCCCGCCACGATGCGAGTTGTCGCACGACACTCGCCGGCGCGGTGCTTTCTCGAAGGCGACCTACGGCAGCAGGCTGCTGCGGGGACCGCTGAGTTGGAGCAGAGAATCTAAAAGCAGTCTTCGTCGCCACTCGCTGGCGGGCTCGTCGACTCACTCGAGTTGGCCCGACGGCGTTGATCAGGCAACGATGCACGGTTGAATTTTCGCGAGATGCACACCCCATGAGTCAGCCAACCCGTCCAAACCCTGCTTCCCCACTTCGTCCCGGCGCGCCGGCCGTGACGAGGACTGAGTCCGCGACGACTCGCTCGACCGTTTCGCCCACGCTTCGCCCAGCCGGCATGTCAGGCGCCCCGACCGCCGAGGTCTCCTGGAATGATCCCACGCAGCGCGTGCCGCTCATCACGCTGGGTTTGTCGACCCTGGCGCTCGTGGTGTCCTACTGGGACATGTTTTCCTTGGTCAAGGAAGAATGGGCCAACCCGCTCTATTCGCACGGTTACATCGTTCCGATCTTCGCCATCGGATTGTTGTGGATGCGGTTTCAGCCATTTCGTCCTGTGCCGGTGATCGAGCGCTGGGCTGGATTGGGCATTTTGGTCTTGGGGCTTTCCGTTCGCTTGTTCGGCGTGTTTATGACCATGGCGCCGCTGGATCGCTATTCGTTCCCGGTCTCGCTGTTCGGGCTGTTCATGCTCGTCGGCGGCTGGCACATGATCCGCTGGGCTTGGCCGGCGATCCTGTTCTTGCTTTTCATGTTTCCACTCCCCTCGGTGCTGGAGCACAACATACTTTGGCGGTTGCAGACGCTGGCCAGCGTTTGCAGCACGTTTGTCTTGCAGACGATGGGCGTCGCCGCCTTCCGCCAGGGGAATTTGATCAGTGTGCCTGGCGCCGACTTGAATATTGCCGACGCCTGCAGTGGTCTGCGGATGCTGACTATTTTTGGGGCGCTGGCCGTGGCGATGGTGTTCCTCGTCGAGCGGCCGTGGTGGGACAAATTCATGATCCTCTTGAGTGCCGTCCCGATCGCGCTAATCGTCAATATCATTCGCATCACTTGCACCGGTCTGTTGTACATGGCGGTCGGGCCGGACAACGAGTTTGCCAAGAAGCTGGGCCACGATTGGGCGGGCTTCTTCATGATGCCGCTGGCACTAGGTTTCCTATGGATCGAGTTACAGATTTTGGAGAGGCTGACGGTTCCGGTGGAAGTCGCCCAGTACAAGCCGGTTGGGGGTCGCACGGCGACGATCCCGGTACGTTGAGTTTGCCGGCCAAGCCTTTCCTGCGGACGGAGGTCGTTGAATAATTGCCACGTCGGTTGAAAAAAAGCCGCAGACTTTTCGCCGGCGAAGCCTCGGTTGGGGTTCTAAGTCGAGCTTTCGCCGTTGTTTAGGGGCCTTGAGGCCCGTTGATTCCCAGTTTGGCAAGGCAGTTGCGTAAGAGAGCTGGCCAAGCACCGTGTTTAGCGCGGCCCGACCGAACGGGCCCAACCGTCAACACCTGAGAGTTGTTCCATGACGTATCGCGACGATCACGAATCGCCCGCCCCGAATTCTCCTCACGCGATGGTCGGCGGCCAGTATTCCCAGGCCGCGCTGGTGCCTCAAACCAACGGTCAGCCGCCGGCCGTGATCTATCCGACGAACTACAACGCCGGGCCGGCGACCGACGTGCTCCGCGGCGGGATGGACGCCAACTCATTTGCCAATTGCTTGCGACGTTGCTGGCTCCTGGTGCTTTGCATGGGCTCCGTGATGGCGCTCACGACGGCCGGCATCCTCTGGTTTGTGTTTCCCGAAACGTCCTTGGCGACCGCGCTGTTCAATGTCTCGAGCGAGAAACAAACACTGCTCGGTGACGCGAGGGTCACTCCGACCAAGGATTTTGAAATCCTGCAGCGCACGCAGCTCGCTTATCTGAAAAGCTATTTCGTGATTCAGGCCGCGCTGCGCGGACCTGGAATGGAGGCTTTGGGCGTGCTGGCCGGCGAGCCGGATAAGGTCCAGTGGTTGATCGACGAGCTGACGCCTTCCTTCCTGAATAACAGCGAGATGTTGAGCATCACGCTCAGCGGCGAATCCCAAGATTCCGAAGACTTGCGGAAGTTGATCGACGCGGTGTCGGACGCCTACTTGAAAGAAGTGGTGTTCGAGGAAGACCAGCGGCGATTGGTCATACGCGACGCATTGTCCCGCAGCTACACTAGTCTGACTTCGGAGATTCACAACAAGCTCGAGGCACAAAACCTCCTGGCCGAAGAGTTGGATTACGTCGACTCTCGGCAGCGCGATCCGGAATCCGAGTTGCTGATGCGCGAGCTCGGCGAGGCCGCCAAGTCCAAAGGTGAACTCGAGGGTAAGTTGGCGGAGGTGCAAACCAACTACCTCGTGATCGAGCAGCAATTGAAGGATCCCTCCGCCATCGACGCGATGGTCGACGAGATGCTCGCCGAAGATCCCAACATGAGCATGATGAATCAAGAGTTGATGGAACTGCAGTATCATCTGAGCTCTCAAACCGGCACGATGAAGCGCGGTCGCTCGAAAGAGGCCGACCGCCTGCAGCAGCAAATCAATGCCAAGCAGCAGCAAATTGCCCAATACAGGGCCACGATGAAAGGCCAAATGTCCGGCCAGGAAAAGAGCAAGCCGAATCAACAACTGCTGTCAGTTCGCAAAGAATTTCAGATTCGCGCCGGCGTGCTCCAGCAGCAGTTGGCGGCCCTGACCAAGACGATGACCGAGAAATCCGAAAAACTGAACGAGAAAAGTCGGAAGTCGGTCGAGCTCGAGGTCGGCCAGGCCGAGTTGGAGCAACTCCAGGAGATTGCCGGCGACATGAGCATCAAGCTCGAACAGTACGACGTCGAGGCCGTTGCCCCGGCCCGCATCCGCCGCATTCAGAAGGCGACCGTCACTCCCGCGATCAACTCCACGACGCGGTACACGATCGTCGGTCTGGGCGCAACCGCCGCCTTCGCCCTGACCTGTTTCGGCATTGCCTATTTGGAATTCCGCAACCGCCGGCTCGACGGCCCCGAGCAAATCGACGAAGGACTGGGCATCCGCGTGGTCGGCACGCTGCCTGCCCTTTCGGCCCGCAAGATGCTCGACCCGGATCATCCGGTCGTCGCCCAGCTCACCGAATCGATCGACAGTGTGCGGACGCTCTTGATGCACGACGCGACGTCGAAACGGCGGCAAGTCGTGATGGTCACCAGCGCCACGACCCAGGAAGGCCGGACCACCGTCGCCAGCCAATTGGCTGCGAGCCTGGCCCGCGCCGGGCGCCGGACGCTCCTGGTCGACGGCGACGTCCGCCGACCCGCGCTGCACGCCCTGTTCGACGTGCCGCTGGAAGACGGTTTGTGCGAAGTGCTGCGGGCCGAAGTCGACGTCGCCGACGTGATTCGCCCGACCCACGCCGAAGGCCTCTGGCTACTTACCGCCGGCTACTGCGACGTCGATGCGATCCACGCCCTGGCCACCGAGCAGATGCAACCGGCCTTCGAAAAGCTCCGCTCGGAATACGACTTCATCATCATCGACGGTGCCCCAGTGCTCGGCATGTCCGACGCGCTGATTTTCGGCCAGTACTGCGACGGGGCGATTCTCTCGGTCCGCCGCGATTTCAGCCAGATGCCGAAGATCAACGAAGCGGCCTCGCTGCTGCGGAGCGTCGGCGTCCGCCTGATCGGTTCGGTCGTCAACGGCGTCCACTCCAAGTGCGACGACCGCGTCACCCAGTTGCGGTTGATCGCCCCGAAGTCGGAACGGCAACTTCAGTCGGTCTAGTTGCTAATCGGCAGCTAGTAGAAAGAAACCTAATACGGCAACGGGCGGCCCAATCGGTCGTCCGTTGCCCTTTTTCTTGATACTTTCTTAATGGATTGACGTCCGGCGGCACCCAGACTTCCCCGCCCTCAATCTCACCCGCTGGCCGCCATTTTTTCTCATCCAGCGTCCCGCTGGGTTGCTTTTCAACTGCCAATCCATCCGCTAGGATGCGTGATCCCCAAGTGGCCACCGCCGCTCGGCGACTGCGCTGTTGGCTGGCCCAGGTTTTGTGCGACGCAGCGCGAAAAGCACCACGGGACCATTGGCCGGCCCGCCAATCGACACGATGAAGTTTCCCTGCCGACTCATGTTGGCGGGTTTCCTCCTTCCTTCTGTTTCTGACTTTGGAGAGATTCGGACATGGCTATGACTCCACAGGCCGTCCTGGCGATGTGTCGCGAGCGGGACATTAAGGCCGTCGATTTGCGGTTCATGGATTTCCCAGGCCTCTGGCAACACTTCACGATTCCCGTCGGCAAGCTCGAAGAAGAAGTCTTCGAAGAAGGCCTCGGCTTCGACGGCTCCAGCATCCGCGGCTGGCAGGCCATCAACGAGAGCGACATGCTGCTCTTGCCGCAGGCCGATACCGCGTTCGTCGACCCGTTCACCGAGATCCCCACGCTCTGCATGATCTGCAACGTGCAGGACCCGATCACCCGGGAAGATTACTCGCGCGATCCCCGCAACGTCGCCCGCAAGGCGGTCAACTATCTCAAGAGCACCGGCGTCGCCGATACCTGCTTCATCGGGCCCGAAGCCGAGTTCTTCATCTTCGACGACGTCCGCTTCGACCAGACGCCCAACGCTGGCTACTACTTCCTCGATAGCGAAGAAGGCCAGTGGAATCGTGGCCGCGACTACCGCGCCGAAGGCATGGGATCGAATCTGGGCTACAAGCTGCGGCACAAGGAAGGCTACTTCCCCGTCCCGCCGTCCGATTCGCTGATGGACATCCGCAACGAGATGATGC
>JBBDYK010000206.1:0-5085 GCA_040901665.1 Pirellulales bacterium
ACATGCCGGACGCCGGACTGATTGAATAACGACCGAAGGTCGCTTACACTGAGGCTGAGTGCGAGCTCATATTGGTCGTGGCCAAACGCCCTTTCCTCGGGAAGCAAGTGATGCGTGCCACTGGTCGACAATTGCACGAAGGCTGGCAGGCAATCGCCGTCGTAACGGCGTTGACGCTTTTCACCACGGCCGGGCGCGGTGACGAGGCTTCGCCGCATGACGCGCCGGCCGATAGTCTGTGGTCGACCATGCCGGTCGTGCGACCCGCGTTGCCGGCGGTGAAGAACATCGGCTGGTGTCAGACACCGATCGACCGCTTCATCCTGGCGCCGTTGGAGGCGAAGTCGTGGGCGCCGGCCGCTGCTGCGTCGCGCGATCGGCTGATACGCCGAGCGTACTTCGACCTGTGGGGATTGCCGCCTTCGCCCGAGGACGTGCGGCGGTTCGTTGCGGACCAATCGCCCGATGCGTACGAGCGGTTGATCGATCATCTGCTGGCCAGCCCGCACTACGGGGAACGCTGGGCCCGCTATTGGTTGGACCTGGTACGGTTTGCCGAGACGAACGGCTATGAGCGCGATGCACTCAAGCAAGGGGCATGGCGCTATCGCGACTATGTGATCGCCGCGCTGAACTCGGACAAGCCCTACGACCAATTCGTGATCGAGCAATTGGCGGGCGATGAGTTGCCCGATGCGACCGACGAGACGCGGATCGCCACGGGCTTTCTATGCGTGGGCACGTTCGACGACGAACCGAACGACAAGCTGAAGTACAAGTTCGAGCAGCTCGACGATTTGATTCATGCCACGAGCACGTCGTTTTTGGCGGTCACTCTGAAATGCGCGCGGTGTCACGATCACAAGTTCGACCCGATTCCGCAAGTCGACTACTACGCGATGCTGAACTTTTTCGTTGGTGGCAAAGCCGCCGAGGGAGAGTTGCTTGCGTTTGCGGATGCCGGCTCGCCGGCCGAGGAGGTGCAACTGCTGCAAGGCGGCGATCCGACGCGGCCAGGCGAAACCGTGGCGCCGGCATTCTTGTCGATGGCGTCCACGCGAGAGCGGCAAGTTGCTGCACCGATATCGGCAGGTACGACCGGCCGGCGGCTCGAGTTGGCGCGGTGGATCGCCGATGCGGCCAATCCGCTGACGGCGCGGGTGATGGTGAACCGGTTGTGGCAACATCATTTTGGCGAGGGACTGTCGCGCACGCCGGACAACTTTGGCGTGATGGGCAGCGAGCCGACGCACCCACAATTGCTCGACTGGCTGGCCAGCGAGCTGGTCGACGGCGGCTGGCGGATCAAGCGGCTGCACAAGCTGATCATGCTGTCGAGCGCGTATCAGATGGATTCGACGCACGCTCGGGAGCAGGAGTTTTCGCAGGTCGATTTTGCTAACGAGCTGTGGTGGCGGCGCAATCGCTTGCGGCTGGAGGCCGAGCCCTTGCGCGACGCGATGCTGGCGACCAGTGGCCAGTTGAATTTGAAAGCGGGCGGGCCCAGCTTTTTTCCACCGGCCACGAAAGAGGCGCTCGAAGGCTTGTCGAAGAAGAGCGATGCCTGGGGTGAGTCTCCACCCGACGAACAGCGCCGCCGCAGCATCTACATGATGACCAAACGCTCGTTGTTGTTGCCACTGATGACGACGTTCGACTTTGCCGATACGACGCAGCCGTGCAGCCAGCGAAACGTGTCGACCGTGGCGCCGCAGGCGCTGGCGCTATTGAACAACGACTTCGTGCATCGGCAGAGCGAGGCGTTCGCGAGCCGGGTGATCGCCGAAGCCGGCGCAGAAACAGGCGCGCAGATCGAGCGCGCCTGGTGGCTGGCATTGTCGCGCTCGCCCAGCGACGTCGAGCGGGAGGCCGCGGTCGCGCATTTGCAGAAGCAGCAGGCACACTTTGCCGGCGGCGTCGCGGAACATGGTGAGTCGCTCGACGCTGCGGACGCCCAGCGCCGCGCCTTGGCTTCGCTGTGCCACGTGTTGTTGAACACCAACGAGTTCATCTATGTCGACTAACCGCGATCACACGCTGTCCTCCGGCGCCCGGCCTGCTGGCTCCAGCCTGTCTTCCCGTCTGTTCCCTTGCGGGCAGACGCGGCGGGAATTCGTGTGGGAGATGGGCGCGGGCTTCGCGGGCATGGCGCTGGCCGGGCTTTTGGACGGCGATGGGTTCTTTGCGCGGCACGCCGGCGCGGCCACGCAAGGCGCGGCGGGTCCGCTCGATACCAGGCCGCCCCACTATGCGGGCAAGGCGCGGGCCTGCATCTTTCTGATGATGAATGGCGGGCCCAGCCACGTGGACACGTTCGACTACAAACCGACGTTGGAGAAGTACGCCGGTCAGACGCTGCCGCCGGAGAAATCGTTCACCAACAGCGGCAATCGGAAGATGGGGTTCCTGACGCCAGCGTGGCGGCCGTTTCGGCCGGGGGGCGACAGCGGGCTGATGATCTCTGACTATTTTCCGCGCTTGCGCGAACATGCCGACAAGCTGGCTCTGATTCGCTCGTGCCACACCGACAGCCATGCGCACGGCTCGGCGCTGGTGGCGATGAACACCGGCAGCACGTTCATCGGCCGGCCGTCGCTGGGAAGCTGGTGCGTGTATGGCCTGGGCACGCCCAATCAATCGCTGCCCGGCTATGTGACGATCATGGACAAGCGGGGCGGCCCGATCAGCGGGCAGCCGAACTGGTCGAGCGGCTTCATGCCGGCCAGTTTCCAGGGCACGTTGTTCCGGCCGGTGGGCGAGCCGGTGCTCGATTTGGCCGGCCCGTTGGATCGAAGGGCGCAGCGCGAGCAACTCGATCTCTTGGCGCAACTCAACGAGCAGCACCTGGCAAGCCGGCCAGGCGGATCGGAGTTGGCGTCGCGGATTCAAAGCTATGAGCTGGCGTATCGCATGCAATCGGAAGCGCCCGAGGCGGTGGATCTGACCAAGGAAGATCAGGCCACGCTGGCCTTGTACGGCGTGGGCAACGAGCCAACGGACGAATTCGGGCGGAACTGCCTGGTGGCGCGGCGACTGGTCGAGCGGGGCGTCCGCTTCGTGCAGCTATATTCCGGCGGCGGCCACTTGGAAGACACTTGGGACGCACACGAAAGCGTCGAGAAGAATCACGGCCGGCACGGCGCCGAGGTGGATCAACCGATCGCGGCGCTGTTGACCGATCTGGAGCGGCGCGGTTTGCTCGACAGCACGCTGGTGTTGTGGGGTGGAGAGTTCGGGCGGATGCCGTTCGCCGAGGGGGAAGGCGCGCCGGGCCGCAACCACAATCCCTACGGCTTCACCATGTGGATGGCCGGCGGCGGCGTGAAGGGGGGCATCTCCTACGGCGAGACCGACGAGTTTGGATTCGCGGCTGCGGTCGACAAAGTGCATTTGCACGATCTGCACGCCACGATCCTGGCCTTGATGGGCATGGACCACGAGAAGTTGACTTACTTTCACCAGGGACGCGAGGAGAGGCTGACTGACGTATTTGGAAACGTCATTGAGAAGATAATCGCCTGACGACACGGAGGAGCGGCGGCAAGATCCCTTTCCCGAGGAGGGTGTCGCGATGAAGCTTCAGTGCGTTCGCAGTGTGGTGATTGGCCTGGTGATGCTGGCCGGTGTGGCGGACCGGCCGGACCGATCGGGGTGTCGCGCGGACGATCCGCTGGCGCCGGCGGAGCGGTCGACGCGCACCTCTGCGGCATCGCCGGACGCGGCGGCCAAGAAGAAGGTTGCGCGGCTGGAGCGCAGCGATGCCGAATGGCGCAAGGACCTGACGCGGAAGCAATTCGCCGTCACGCGCCTGAAGGAAACCGAGCGGGCGTATTCGGGTCGCTATTTGCACTACAAACGCAGCGGAGTCTATCGTTGCGTTTGCTGCGACTTGGCGCTATTCGAGTCGTCGACCAAGTACGATTCGCAGACCGGCTGGCCGGCCTTCTATCAGCCGGTGGATGAGGACTACGTCGCGCTGGCGCCGGACGTCAGCGAGTTGCCGGCGCGGACCGAAGTGTTGTGTGCGCGGTGCGACGCGCACCTGGGGCACGTCTTCGGCGACGGGCCGGCCCCGACCGGACTGCGCTATTGCATCAACTCGGCCGCGTTGCGGTTCGAAGACGCGCCGAAGGATGCAGGTCGGTGAATTCACGAACGGCTTTCGATTGAAAACGGCCAATGGACGTGCTGCGGCCGAACCTTGCGAGTCCAACTACGAGATGGCGCCGAGTCGAGCGCGAACGGCAGGCAACGGAGTGAGCGGGCGCTGTTGGTCGCCAGTCCATGAGACGGCTTGCGCAGGCTGTTTTAGGATGCTCGCAGACGAGTACGATTGCTTGACATCGGCGTGCAATGTGGTCACTATCACACGTACTCGCTCAACCTATCTTCTAAGAGTGTGCTACTGAAGCGCCGTTTTGACTCCCCTCGTCCCACTGCTTCTCTGTGGTGTGCGGTTGGAGTCAAGCGGCGCTTTATTTGGGCCGGAGGGGCATCAATCTTGTCGGAGTGCTTCAACAATGATTAGGAATGTTGCCCTTGGCCTGATCGGTCTGCAGTCCGCCCGTCGGTTTATCGCAGCATCGCAAGTCGCGAAGATTAGTAGTCTCGTAATGCTGCTCTCTGCCGTTCCCTACCCGTTCGCACCCTGCATAGCATTGGCCGTCACGATTCCCACCGTACCGGTCGGAAACGCCGGCAACGCTGCCGACACGGAGGTAATGACCACGGACAACACAAGCGGCTATGGGTCGGTGGCGTACAACTACCGTATTGGCACAACCGAAGTGACGGTCAGCCAATATACCGAGTTTCTCAACGCGGTTGCCGCCACTGACACCTTTGATCTCTTCGATCAAGCAATGACTGACGATCTCAATATGGGCGGCATTGCGCGCACGGGCTCGTCGGGCAACTACAGCTACAGTGTAATTGGCTCGCCAAACAGGCCGGTTGCTTATGTGGATTGGGGAGACGCGGCTCGCTTCGCAAACTGGCTGCACAATGGCCAACCAGCGGGCGCACAAAATGCTAGGCTTTGTCTGAGAACTCTTCTGGGCAGAACATTCGCAGGTAGCGTTGAAT
>JBBDYK010000207.1:0-5067 GCA_040901665.1 Pirellulales bacterium
GGCTTTGCGGTATTCTAGACGCGATCCCGCGACTTGTTGTGACAGACCCCATTTGTGCGGGCCCGTAGCTCAGTTGGTTAGAGCAGGGGACTCATAATCCCTTGGTCCCAGGTTCGAGTCCTGGCGGGCCTAATTTGCGAATGCGCTGTCGGCTCTCTGTTATTTAGCAACGCCGGGAAGGTCTGGTGGCATAGCGCGAGCAGCGTGGATGACCGCGATGATATCGATTTGCTTCGGCAGAACCCGATAGATAATCCGGTACGGATCTTCCAAAATCTCGCGCAATACTTCAGCGTCGTATTCTGGCACAACCGCCCCGATCAACGGGTGTTGAGAAAGCGAATCGGTTCGGCCGATGATTCGTTGCACCATCGCGTCGGCATAGCGCGGAGAGTGTCGCGCGATATATGCCTGCACGGCCCGCAAATCCGCAAGCGCGGCTTCGGTCCAATAGACGTTCACTGCGCTTGGGGTCCGAACTGACGGCGCACGTCGCTCAAGGGCACGGTACGCCCTTCACGCGAATCCTTTAGACCTGCGTCGATGGCCTGCCGCACGTAGATCTCATATTGAAGATCTTCCCACGTAGCGCCCGCCGGCAGTCGATCCACCAGCCGCCGAGCATCGTCTCTAATGGATTCGTGCACGACCAAAGCTCCTTGAACAGTAACACCACGGCTTGCCTGATCGATTCCGGCTGCCAACCGACTCTTATTATTTCCGTCGAGCGCCGCGTTTGCAAGATCGTTCACATTGCGTGGCGCGCGGGCCATACTCTCGCGGGAGCCATGCGGACCCTTGGCAAAAAACAGCACTCTCGGCATACTCGACCTTCGGCGGAGGGTCGCCTGATGACTCCCCAAGCACGATCCATCGGGGACCAGTTGCGGCACGCCATCTAGCGCAGTGGCGAGTGCCAAACGCCATCGCCCGGGCAACTGCATCGGCAAGTCGGAGTCGGGCACCACAGCGAAGCGTGGTCGGCTTCGTCAACACGGCGCCATGGTCGGTGTCGAGTGTGGCTTGTAGTTGAACATGTGCTAGAGTTGAGCGGCACTGCAAAGTTCAACACGAGAGGCTCCCGTCGCGCCGCATGACCACCAACTACGATCAAATCGCCGAACAGTACCGCCAATCGAAGCACGTGCCGTGGCGGGAGTGGATCGAGCGATTCACGCTGCTGGAACTGGTCGGCGACTTGGAGGGGCGGTCCGTCGTCGACTTTGCTTGTGGCGAGGGGTACTACACGCGACTGGTGCGGCTGCGCGGCGCCGGCCGGGTCCTGGGCGTCGATCTTTCGCCGGGCATGATCGAGCTGGCTCGTCGGCAGGAGGCCACGAACCCGCTGGGAATCGAGTATCGCGTGGCCGATGCGCGCGAGGCCTTGTCGAACGAGCAATTCGACATCGCGGTGGCCGCATACCTGCTCAACTATGCCCACGATCGCGACGAGCTGGTCGCGATGTGCGAAGCGGTCGCCAGCAGCTTGCGCCCCGGCGGCCGATTCGTCACGGTGAATTGCAACCCGGCCATGGATTTTTCGACGGCGCCGTCGTATCGCAAGTACGGCTTCGAGGCGCGATCCGAGATTCGCGCCGAAGGTGCGCCCATCACCTGGACATTTCACGTCCCTGGCGGTCCCATTCAGGTCGAGAACTATCACTTGGACGTCGCCACGCACGAGGACGCGCTGCGAGGGGCTGGCTTTCGCGACGTCCGCTGGCACGTGCCGCGGCTCGCGCCCGAGCATCGCGATCAGCACGACGCCATGGCGACGTTTCTGGATCAATCGCCGATTACGTTCATCGAATGCGTGAAGTCGGCATAGTGCGATGACGCACAACATCGCCAGCGACTCTCACACCGCCGCCGACGAATGTTCGCTCGGCTCGGAGATCATGTGCACCACTTCGCCGGCCAGCTCCTCGGGCAGTCGACGGGCAATATCGGCCTGCGAAATGATCCCGCACAACAGCCCGCGTTCGTCCTCCACCAGCACGCGCCGGATTTGGGCGCGCTCCATCAATCGGCAACACTCCTCGACCGTGGCGTCGATTGGGACGGTGGTCACCCGGCTGGTCATGCACTGGCCGACCTTGGTATCCAGCGGGCTTTTGCCCATCGCCACAGCTCGGCAGACGATATCACGATCGGTCAGCATTCCCAGCGGGCGGCGATGATCGTCGCGATCGACGACGGGCACGGCGCCGCAATCGCAGGCGATCATCATTTCCGCGGCCTGTTTGAGGTTCAGCTCGGGCGTGCAACACTTTAAATCGTCGGACATGATTTCCCGGACTTGCATGGCAATTCTCCTGCATGGGGGCATCGAGCGCCGTGTGATAGCCGATCGGCCACGACGGTTCGCCCGCGCTCAATCGGCCGGAGGCCGAATGGCGCCGATCGCCCCGTAACGGGCCGCGGCTGGCCATCGTGCCAGCAGTGCAACTTCAAGGCCAAGCTAGCCAGCTCACTCCCCCAGCATCGACTTGCGGCGGAGGATGTGATGATAGTGCTGGGCGAAGCGATGCGCCTCGTCGCGGACGTATTGCAGCAGCCGCAGGGCAAAGGAATGCCGCGACAGTCGCAACGGTTCCTCCTGGCCCGGCAGAAACACTTCTTCTTCGCGCTTGGCCAGCGAGAGAATCGTGGGCGGCTCGATTTGCAATTCGCGAAAGGCCGTCAAGGCGCTCGAGAGTTGGCCCTTGCCGCCGTCGATGAGCAGCAGGTCGGGAAACACCTGGGCGTCGTCCTGCAACTTCTGAAAGCGCCGCGCGATCACTTCGCGAATGCTGGCGAAGTCGTCGACGCCTTGCACGTCGCGGATTTTGAAGCGCCGATAGTTGGGCTTGAACGGCAATCCATCGATGAATTGCACCAGGCTGGCGACGGTCTCGCCGCCGCCCAGGTGAGCGATGTCCACGCCCTCGATCGTGCGCGGCGGCCGATCGAGCTTGAGCACCTTCTGCAGGCCCGCCAGGCCTTTCTTCGGATCGACGAAGAATACCTCGGGCTGGACGTGGGTGTCCAGCTCGCCCCGATCGTCGAGCGTTTCGAGCATGTGAATCTCGTCGCGCAGCCGCGCCGCCTTTTCGAAGCGGAGCTCGGCGGCGGCCGTCTTCATTTCTTCCTTCATCTCGGCCAACAGCTTCTGCTTCTTGCCCTCGAGAAACATCCGCAGCCGCTGGATGTCGCGGCGATACTCTTCCTTGGAGATGCGCAAGTTGCACGGGGCAGAGCATTGGTCGATCGACGCCAGCAAGCACGGCCGGTACCAGCGCCACTTCTCTTCGTTCACGTCAATGTCCAGCGTGCAGGTGCGAAACTTGAAGATCTTCTGCAGCACCTGCATCGCGCCGCGCAAGCTGCCGGCGCTGGCGAACGGGCCGTACAGCTTCGATCCGTGCGATCGCGGCTCGCGCGTGAACTCCACGCGCGGGAAATCTTCGCGCGTGGTGATCTCCAAGTAAGGAAACGTCTTGTCGTCCTTCAAGTCCTGGTTGAACTTGGGCTGCACGTCCTTGATCAGCCGTGCCTCGGCCAGCAGCGCGTCCACCTCGCTGTCGGCGGCCAGGAAGTCGATGTCGGCGATCTCGCGCACCATGTCGGCCGTGCGGCGATCTTCGGCCGCGGCCTTGAGAAAGTAGCTGCCGGCCCGAGCGCGCAGATTTTTGGCCTTGCCCACGTAGATCACGCGCCCGGCGGCGTCCTTCATCAAATAGACGCCGGGCGTTTGCGGAAACTCGCGCACCTTGGCCGCCGCGCTACGAACACCTGCCAGCTCGCTCCCCTCGGGCGCAATGTCCTCCGCCTCGGCCGGCACGTCTTCGGATTGTGGTTCGTGCTCGTCGGACATTGTCGAAGGAGTGCGGACGGGATGGATTTGCAAATTGGGATCGCGCCATCGATGGATCCACCCCTATTGTACCGCTGCCGGCGCGATTGACCGAATCGAGATTCGAGAGTGCGCTAGGCGGTCGCTTGCGAAAAGGCGGTCAGATCCTGCCCCAGTTGCTCCAGCCGGGCCGCATGCAGGGCCTTGGCGTCGTCGAGGTTTGCAAGCTGTTCGGCCGGCTCGTAGGTGAACATGTAGTATTTGACCTTGGGCTCGGTGCCCGAGGGGCGTACGGCTACGTAGGTCCCTTCGGCCGCCAGGTCGAGCATCACCATGTCTCCTTGCGGACCGTCGAGCGGCGTCTTGGGGCCGCCGGGGGTATGCTCCGTCAGGTTCAAGTAGTCGCGCACGCGTGTGACCTTCAGACCGGCCAGCGTGCGCGGCGGCTTATCGCGGAACTTGCTCATGAGCGCGGCCATTTGCTGCATCCCCTGCGAGCCCGGCATGACCACGGAGATTTGCGACTCGGAGTGATAGCCGTACTGCCAGAAGAGCGCGTCGAGCTTTTCGTGCAGGCTCTGGCCGACCGCCTTGGTTTGTGCCGCCAGCTCGGCCATGAGCATTGCCGCCACGGCGGCGTCCTTGTCGCGGGCGTAAGTGCCGGCCAGGTAGCCGTGCGATTCCTCGGTGCCGAAAATGAATCGGTCCGGGCCTTTCTCGTCGATGATGCCGCCGATGTACTTGAAGCCCACTTGCAGATTGCCGTAGGTCCGCACGCCATAGGCATCGGCGATGCGTCGCGCCAGTTCGCTGGTGACCAGCGTCTTGACGATGTAATGCTCGGGCGTGATCCGTCCGGCCCGTTTCCAGCGGTCGAGTAGGTACTCGGTCAATAGCGCGCCGATCTGGTTGCCGGTCATCGTGGCCCACGCTGCGTCCGGCACGGTCGTAATCGGGGCGGCCAGTCCCAAGCGGTCGCAGTCCGGATCGCTGGCCAGGATCGCGTCGGCATGCGACTCGCGCGCGCGCACGATGATCGCATCGAAGACCGCCTTGTTTTCGGGATTGGCGACGTGATTGGGCACGTTGGGAAAATCCCCGTCCGGAGCGGCGTGCAGCGCGAAGATCTCGACGTCGCGAAAGCCATCGGCCTCGAGCGCCGGCGGCACGGCCGTCGCGCCCACGCCGTGCAGCGGCGAGTACAGAATCTTGACGCCGCGCGGGCCCGAAAA
>JBBDYK010000208.1:0-3192 GCA_040901665.1 Pirellulales bacterium
GTGAAAGTCGATCAGGGCCGCTTGATAGGCGTCGGCCAGATCGTCGTGCGCGGGATCGCCCGTGGCTGTCGAGTCGCCCGAGGTGGTAAGCAGCAAGCGGTCTTCCAGCGGTTCGAATCCTGCCTGCCATGAATGGTTTTGTCGGCCAAGGTCCCGGTTGGGGCGCGCGCTCGGCGTTTTGCGGAATGCCATGGTGTCTTGCTCGTGGTGGGAATCCGACACGTCGCGCGTCGTCGGCGCGAAAAGATGCGTCGGCGACTTCATGCCACCCCCCGTTCGGAGCGGCGGTGGCGCGTGCGGCTTCAATCCTAGTTACGGCCTGGTGCGGTCGCAACCAAAAACCGGCCGTCCAGAACCGTGTGCCAGGCACTTTTGCACTCTGGCCATCGGTCTGCCAACGAGGGCGAGTCGAAGCGGCGGGAATCCTCCGCCGAGACGTTCGCCAGTGGTCGAACGTGTTATTCCCGGACGAGGCCGAAAGGCCTTGGGCAAACAGAAAGCGGCGCGGATCCACGTGGTGAATCCGCGCCGCTGGAGTTGTCAACGATGCGTGGCTGGCTTGCCGCGCTTATTGCGCGCCGGGAAAACCTCCGCCGCCGGCCGCCGTGGCCATCTTGCCGATGTTGGCCAACAGTCGCAGCACGCCTTCCTGGGCCTCGAGCCGAATCGTAAGGCCGGCCTCCTCGGGCTTGACCACCAGCGTGACCTTGTCCTTGCCGGCGGCCTTGGCTAGTTCGTCGGACCAGACCTTCAGTTTCTCGCGATCTTCCTCGGCCTGCATGGCCGTGGCGAACTGAAACACGGGAGTGAGCGACACGTTCAACTGGAACGGGGGCAGCGGCGTGCTCGAGGCCGCTTTCGACTTGTCGATGAGCGACTTGGCCATCGCCAGGCTGTCGGTTCCCAGCGCCAGATAGACACTTTGCGTTCCGATGCCTACGGCAACGTCCAGCTTCTCGCCCAGCACCTTGGCAATACTCTTGTCCTGCGGCACGGGAATGCTGGCGGTGTGAAAGCGAATGTCGCCATGCTTGTCGGCATTGAACTTGATGCCGGGGAAATCCGGCTTGCTCTCGGCCAGCTTGGCGAACTTCTGCAAGGCGTCTTCCAGCTTCTGGGGCTCGGCGATGTAGGCGCCGACGACCAGCGCCATCGATTTGTCGCTGAGGTTGAGCGTGGCGGCCGCGTCGATCTTGCCGCTTTCCAGAGTGGCCTGCAGCGCGTCGAACACTTCGCCCAACATTTCCTTGGCGAGTTGCTTGCTGCCGTCATCCTCGAGCTTGGACTCGTTCTCGATGTGATCCATGGCGCTACTGCGAATCGTCGTCAGCGCGGCGGCGATTTGCGAGGCGTCGTCCTTGGCGATCTCGGTCGTGATGTTCAGCGACGCAGCCGCATCGGGGGCGATGAAGCCGGAGAACGCTGAAGGCACGGCCTTCATTTGAGCCATCTGCTTGGCCGACTTGCTGCCCGGCACGGCCGTGATGCTCAGGTCGATGTGGGCCGTCTTGGCCGCAATGTCCACCGCAGCGCCCAGCGTGACCTGGTCGATGTCGCTAATGGCCGTCGTCAGAGCATCGAGCTGTTTTTCGGTGATCGCGCGGCGCGCTTCATACTGGGCGTCGTCTTCGTCCGGCGTCCGTCCCAAGCCCGATTCCACGCCCATCCGCAACTGGTCGATGGCCAGCGAGCGATAAACTTCGGGAATGTTCTGCACGTACAGCCGAATGGCAACGTCGTAGTTGGTGTCCATGCCGTCCAACAGCTTGGTCGGCTCGGCCGGAGCCGCGTTCACGGCGTCGACCGCCTGGCCCACGATGGCCCACTTGTTGGCTTCCTTGACGACGATCTCTTGTCCGAACACGTTCAGTTGATAGAGCCCGTCCCCCGCCTCTTCGGCTTCGCCGATCAGCCCTGCCAGCGACTCGAGCAATTGCTTGACATCGTCGACGGGCAGATAGACCAGCGGTTGGAACGAAACGTCATCGGTCAGAACGCCTACGCACCAGGGCCGCTTCTGATCGAGACCGGCCAGGCCTTGCCCCTGCGTGAACAGCTTGAGCATGCCCTCAAGGTTTTGGGCCAGATCGGGATTGCCGGCCAGTTCTCCGAACATGGCGACGTCGGCCATGACGCGGTCGTAGCTGGCGATCGACAGCACGGCCACCGGTTTGGAATTCTCGGCGGCAGCCAGCGTGCGCGCCGGACTGTGCATCGCCGTGGCAGCCACCAGGGCAACGGCGAGCAGGGAAGCAAGAAATCGTTTCACAATCGAGTCTCCTGGGGGGAATTTACGCAGAGCAAGGTCGCTGGAAGCGGCATGTTCGAGCCATGCGCTTCCTGCGGCTTATACCCTGCGAACATATGCCGGGTTTTAGCGGGTCGGACGATTCGCAGACAGCTTGCGCCGGCCGCCGCGTCCGCAAAGTCGGCTTAAAAGGCGCTGCTGCGAGCTAAATCGTAGGTTATGCAATGCCCGGCGTCTAGGAACCGCCAGATGGGGGCGAAAGCCCGACAACACGGTCCGCTGCTCCCGCCGGCAGGACCGACACCTGGGAGTGACGCCAACGTGCGAATCGGCCCAGGCGCGCGGCACAACAATCGACCATGAAACGCACCCCAGCGGGGACCATCATGGCTCCGCAAATAGAAGTCGCCGATGGCGACTTGGATGGGCCCGCAGAGCAACTTGCGGGGCGCACTGCCGCGAGGCAATTGGCCAGCGCTGCCGCGCGGCAACTAACGCTCGCGGAACGTGATGCGACCTTTGGTCAGGTCGTAGGGAGAGAGCTCCACGCGCACGCGGTCTCCGGGCACGATGCGGATAAAATGCTTGCGCATCTTTCCGGCCACATGCGCGATGACCAGATGGCCACCATCGAGTTGCACGCGAAATCGGGTGTTGGCCAGTGCCTGCGTCACCACCCCTTCGACTTCGAGCGCTTCTTCCTTCTGCTTTTGCGTCATACGCAACTCCGCGAGAAAACCAAATTTACCCACTATTAGGACTACGGCCATCTTACCATAATCTTTGCTACTGCCCAGTCCAGAGCGAGCGGCAACCCTGCTTTTTGTGCTGCGCCAGCAGCACTAAGGCCGCACTAGGCGGCTCCGGCCAGGCCCTCTTCGAGCGCCGCGATAATCGCCGCGGCCGATTCAATCCCTACCGACAGTCGAATGGTGCCCCCGCTA
>JBBDYK010000208.1:3202-5059 GCA_040901665.1 Pirellulales bacterium
CCCCGCTAATGCCCAGCGCGTTGCGCGCCTGCGGCGATAGCGAACGATGGCTGGTCGATTCGGGATGGCTGAGCGTGGTGTTCAATTCACCCAGCGAAGGACAAAACGGAATCTGCCGGGCTGCGTGGATGAAGGCGCTGGCTGCCGACGTGCCGCCGCGCAGGGTGAAGGCGACCATCGATCCGAATCGATCGCCAAATTGCCGGCACGCCAGCGCGTGGTCCGGATGGTTCGGCAAGCCTGGATAGTAGACGGCTTCGATTTGCGCAGCTTCGCTCAAGCGGAGCGCGACCGCCAAGGCGTTGGCGCAAGCCCGCTCGGCGCGCACCCCCAGCGTGGCCAGGCCGCGCATGGCCAGCCAGCAATCGAACGGCGCGCTGGCCAGTCCCCAAGTGGAAAGCACGCCGGGCACGCGCTGCCAGCGATCCGCCGGCCCGCACAGCAAACCGAGCACGACGTCGCTGTGGCCGTTCATCGACTTGGTCACGCTTTCCATGATCCAGTCGGCGCCCCACTCGCGCGGCCGGCAGACGGCCGGTCCGGCCAGCGTGTTGTCGGCCAGGAGCGCCGCGCCAGCGCGATGCGCGATGTCCGCCATCGCTGCCAGGTTGGCCACGCGCAGCAATGGATTGCTGATCGTCTCGACCACCAGCAGCCGGGTTTGTCGCGTGGTGGCGCGCTCGACCGCCGCCAGGTCGCAGGGATCAACCACCGTGCTGGCGATGCCCAGCCGCCCGGCCTCGTCGACCAGCAGAGTGGCCGTTCTTCCGTAGAGTTGATTGCTCACCAGCACGTGATCGCCTGGCGCAACTTGCGACAACAGCGCCAGCGCCAGTGCCGACATGCCCGAGCTGGTGATGGCCGCGTGCTCGGCGCCGTGCAATTGCCGGCATTTTTCGGCCAGCAAGTCGGCGTTGGGGTGTCCGTCGCGCAGGTAGACGTAGCCCTGTTGGTCGCCAGAGAGCAGCGCGTCGGCCTGCGCCGGATCGCGGCATTCATAGACGCTCGACAACTGGATCGGCGGCACGTGCGGCTCGGTCGGCTGCGCGGGCAACCGCTCGGGCCGGGGACAAAGATCATCGGCAGGTCGTGACATGCGTGGAGCGCCGCGTCGGGTCAACTTCGGGACTGCCTCAGTATATCCGCAGCGCGATGCCCGGAATACGCAGGCGCATCCGCGTTAGTGTCTTGAGATCGTGAGCGGCCCCCAAGCACGGTCTCGAATAGTTCATCGAAACTCCAGCCGTGCCCGGCCAGCCGATTCATCATAGCAGCCGTACCCCGTTTCGCGCCAGAATTGCCCGGCTTGCGAGTCTGCCAGCAGTGGTTGTAGTAGGCCGCGAACATGGCGAACGTACATATGAGGTTCCGCAGTTCCTTGCAGAAGCGGAGCGTTAGTCGGTTGAGCCGCGTTAAAAAAATCATTGCGTGCGGTTTGACCGTTCTACGTGGCTGATGCTTATCGTGCGGGCATCCCGCTTGCCTATGCCCCGTTTCTTGTTGGCTTGCCGGCCAACGTTGAATTAATTATAATAAATCAATCCTGCTGGTCATCTTGATTTCTCAATATTTTTTCTACTGGGTGCGAGGATGGCTAAGAAAAAGCAACATGGCGGCAAAAGACCCGGCGCAGGGCGACCCGTTGGCCCGGACGGTCCAGTGGTTACCATGGCCGTCAGCGTGCCTGGCGCGCTTGTGGAGCGGCTCGACGCTCGCGCCGAGCAACAGGGCTGGAGCAGGTCGGAAGCCGTTACGCGGGCTATCCGTGGTTTACTGGGAAGCCCTAAGCGCAGCGCGAAGGGCTAGCAGTCCGTTGAAAAATGCCATCATGGCACGCCTGTTCGGCACGCCGATTGT
>JBBDYK010000209.1:0-5032 GCA_040901665.1 Pirellulales bacterium
CCCCACTTGGCGCTTGTTGAAAAATGCCACGACGGCATTCTTCAACAGACTGCTAGCCGACCAAAGACAGGCGGACCGCCACGGTTCACTTGACCTGTGCCACGGGTGGCTCAGTCCACCCGTGCTGCCGGCGAAGATCGACAAATTCCCCTGCCGGTCGATCTTCGTGCGCTACGATTGCAGCGGTTCCGCTCGCTGCACTTTGCGCCTGCGGCGCGACATGGCTAAAATAGCATAGTTCGCCGCACTCCCCTTCTCCGCCCCGGTCGACGCGTGTCCAAAGACATTTCCAAAACGCTGGAAGGCTGGGATTTCGATTCCGAGCAGATTTCCGTCCGCATCGTGCCGGGCGACGACGGCACGGAGAAAATCCAACTGCGGCTGGACCTCGGCCTGCTGCAGATGGAATTCGACGGACGTCCCGACGGCCGGCGCGTGCAGGATTGCGCCTCGTGGCTCGACTATTTCCTCAAGCAGCAGCGCGAGCACGACCAGCGCCATCCGGACGGGCCGCCCTACTTCCTGGAAAGCGACGATTGCCAGCAACTGCTGCGCGAGGGCGTGCAATACTATCACCGCTACGTCAGCTTCTGGCATCTGCAACGGTTCGAGCTTTGCGCCCGCGACACCAACCGCAATCTGCGGCTGTTCGCCTTCGTGCGCGAACACGCACGGCACACCAAAGACAAGCTGCAATTCGACCAATGGCGTCCCTACGTGACGATGATGCACGCTCGGGCGGTGGCCACGCCGCTGGTCGGTTTGCGCGACTATCGGGCCGCCCTGGGCGCCATCGACGCGGCCATCGACGGCATTCGCGGCTTTCTCAAGGAGTATGAGCAGACGCAGAACGAGGAGAACTGCAGCGAGTTGGCCTATTTGCTTCGCTGGCGCGAGGAGGTGGCCAACCAACAGGAGAACCGAGATTCTCAGAAGCCCTACAACCCGCTGGACCGCCTGGTCGCGGAGCTCGACACGGCCGTGCGCGAAGAACGGTTCGAGGAAGCAGCCCGACTGCGCGACGTGATTCGGCAGCACAATCAGACCCGGCCCGGATCGAGTGCTTCAGGACCGATGTAACGACGATTGCAGCGGGCCCTGGGACGCTGGGCTTCCCGGCGACTCTCCGGCAGCGAAGATCCGGGGGTTTGGCGTCGCGTTGATCCCATCAAATCCGCGGATCATAATTGGCGGCAGTCGCGTATCGGACTCTCTGACACTCGACCGCGCGACGGGCGCGGATCACTTTCCATGCTCGCACCGGGTGGCATCATGTGGCGACGTAAGTTGGCAATCGCGATCGTCGGTTTCGTAACCACTTCGACAGCTCTTGAAGCCGCGCCGCTTGCGACGCCGTGGACCGTGAACCCGGACAATGGCCATTGGTACGCCCTGACGGCCAATTATTCCTGGGTTCGTAGCGAAGTTTCCGCCCGGCAAAACGGCGGGCATTTGGCCACGATTCGCAGCCAGGCCGAACAGGATTTCGTGTTTCAGACGTTCGGCAATTGGGCCGGCACGTTGCGCCTGTTGTGGATCGGACTCAACGACGCCCGGTCCGAAGGCCAAATGAGCTGGACCAGCGGCGAGCCGGTCGCGTACACCAACTGGTACCCTGGAGAACCCAACAGCGGCGGCAATGCCAACGTCGATGAGGATTTCACTGGTATCTACTGGCCGACCCATATTGCCGAAGGCAAGTGGAACGATTTTTACCATCGCAATGGCGCGTTCGGCGTGCAAGGATACGGAGTCGTCGAGTACGATCCTGCGAATCCCGTTCAGCACGCGTTCGCGCTGGCCACCGATGCGAACTGGCTAACCATCGCACCTCTAGGAAACCAGATCGGCCAGGACTTGAACAGTGTCGGGCTGGCGTTCGAGGCCGCGCATCCCGATTGGAATACGAACGTGAGCTTTGATACCGCGGATTGGTCGCCGGCCGTATCGCTGGGCGACGAATACATTTGGGGCGCCGCATCAACCTCGCCGGTCTACTTCCGCCATACGTTCACGCTCGACCAGGCATTGCACGACGTCGAGATGCTCATGCACGTCGACGACAACGCACTGGTTTACATTAACGGTCAGTTGGTCGTTAACGATCCACTCGGAGGCGCCAGCGGCTTTCTATTGGACATCACGAGCTTTTTACAAGTCGGCGAGAACTTGATCGCGATCAAGGCTCAGGACATCGGCGTCGTCTCCAGCCTGAGCGTGCATCTGTTTGCCGTACCGGAGCCCGGCGGATTGATTTTGGCTGCCAGCGCGATGTGCAGCTTGCTCGCATTAAGCCGTGGCAACCGATCACGCTCAAGCAGATCGTGACCACCCGGGTAAACCGCATAAGCGGGATTATCCGCCCGGGACGCAGCGTGGCCGTTGGGCCGGTTTCCGTCGTAAGTTTGACACTCGAAAACCGGCTATTTACACTGAGTTAGGACGTTTGCCCGGCCGCATGGTTCTTGTGCGGACCACCCGGAACAGCCCTTGTCCTTGATGTGGGTGGGCAGCCGGCGGACGCCCAGCTCGATTCTCTGCGTCGAATCACTCTGCAACCATGAACGCCCGGAGCTCAGCACTCGCCAATCATGCCTGCGGGCAAGGGTAGGCGCGACGCAAGCTCGCTGCTGGAGATACCGTCGATGGCCGCTCGCGAAAACCAGGGACTGCAGATCGCGCTGATCATCTTCGTGATGCTCACGATCGTGCTGATCGTGACCACTTTCGTGTTCTTCAACAGCTACAAGGAAGGGCAGGAGCGCATCAAGCAACTCGAGGCGGACAACTCGACCAAGGACCAGGCCGCCCGCACCGCCGTCGAGGAGAGCAGCCGCATCAAGGGACTGTTCGACCCGAAGGTGGAGAATACCGAAGCCGTCGAAGAAGCCGCCAAGCAGGACTTCGAAAAGTACGGCAAAGGACTGGCCGAGGCGGACCAGAACTATCGCGCGCTGGTGGCCCACGTCAACAAAGAGCTGGTGACCGCGAATAACTCGATCACCGAAATCACGGCGCAAAAGAAGGAGCTGGCCGACAAGCTGGCGGCCGAGGAAGCCGCCACGAAAAAAGCCATCGACGAATACACCACCACGATCGCCCAGGTCACCCAGGATATGCAGGCGCGGCAAAAGCAATTCGGCGAGTTCGAGGAGCAGATGAACCAGGATAAAGGCGATCTGAGCTCGAAGTTCGAGGAGACGCGCAAACGGTTCGATGAGCTGACTCAAACCAGCTCCAGCCAGATCACGACCTTGGGCGGCCAACTCGAAAAACTCCAACGGTTGTTGGAGGTGATGAACGACGAGAAGAATCGCGTCACCACGGCCAACGAAGTGCCCGACGGCAAAGTCAACTGGGTCAATCAGCGTTCGCGCAGCGTGTGGATCAACGTCGGCAGCGCCGACGGCCTGCGCAGGCAAACGGCCTTCAGCATCTATCCCGACGTCACCGCCAATCCGGCCGAGGCCGAGAGCAAAGGCAAGATCGAAGTCACCCATTTGATGGGCCCGCACATGGCCGAAGCGCGCATCGTCGAGGACGACCTGTCGGATCCGATCATGCCGGGCGATCGCATCTTCTCTCCCACCTGGGAACCCGGTCGCGCCGAGCACTTTGCCTTGGTCGGCCTGATGGACATCGACGACGACGGCTCGGACGATCGTCAAATGATTCGCAACCTGATCGTCGCCAACGGCGGCGTGATCGACGAGGAAATTGGTCTCGATGGGACGCGGACCGGCGAAATGTCCGTCAACACCAAGTTCCTCATCCACGGCGACCAACCCAAAGCCGAACAGGACAGCCCACAATTGCAAGGTTGGAGCGACATCCACGGCGAAGCCGACACGCTCGGCGTCAAGCAGATCAGCGTCCACGCGTTCCTCGACTATATGGGCTATGAGCCGCAGGAGCGCACCGTCGGCCTGGGAGCCAGGAGCAAATCGGCCGACTTCAAGCCCCGCTTGCCCGAGGGCGTGCAGCGCGTGTTGCCATCCAACCTGGGCCCTCAGGACATGCGCCGTCCCGCGCCGTCGCGGCAAGACTACGAGTAATCTCGCCGTTAGTGCGAGCGATCTCGCCGTCGGCGCGTACGGCGTTCGCAACATCGGCGCATCTTGATTTCCGTTCGGCCAGGGGCGAAACTGGAACGATGCGGCGCCTGAAGCGCGCCGACCCTGAGCATGCGCGGCCCCGCCCCGCCCTCCGCGCCGATTCCGAGGTTTGAATCATGCCCACACCGCTCGCCGCGCCCGAATTGCTCGAACGTGAGTTCCTGGAGATTCGCGCGCGGCTGCTGCACGTGGCCTCGTCGTTCGACCGGATTGGTCGCGGCGAAGGCTCGGTCGCGGCGGATCCCCGGCTGGCCAAAATCCACGAGGCGCTGGCCATCCTGAGCGACGGCAAGCCCGACCGCGCCGAACGCATCCAGCTCGTGTTCTCGCGACCGTACGAGGCGGACTGGCGCACCGCCCTGCCGACTCGCAGCACTAATTCGCAAGCCCGCTAAATACCACTCGGAGAAGTCCGTGCCGGCCGCCGGACGCGGCACACGCTCAACGAAATCCTATGTACTACATCGATCCGCATATCCACATGGTCTCGCGCGTCACCGACGACTACGAGACGTTGGCCAAGATGGGCTGCGTCGCGATGAGCGAGCCCGCCTTCTGGGCCGGCTTCGACCGCGGCAGCGTCGACGGCTTTCGCGACTACTTCCGCCAGTTGACCGAGTTCGAGCCGAAGCGGGCCAGTTGGTACAAGGTGCAGCATTACACCTGGCTGTGCATCAACGCTAAAGAAGCCGAAAACGTCAAGCTGTCGCGCGAAGTGATCGCCATGATCCCCGAGTTTCTCGATCGGCCCGGCGTGCTGGGCATCGGCGAGATCGGCCTCAACAAGAACACCAGGAACGAAGCCACCATCTTCCTCGAGCACCTGGACCTGGCCGCCAAAACCGACGAGCAGATTCTGATCCACACGCCGCACCTGGAAGACAAATACCCCGGCACGCGGATGATCCTCGACATGC
>JBBDYK010000210.1:0-5029 GCA_040901665.1 Pirellulales bacterium
AACGCTTTTGGATTATCTGGCGTTGGACCGCGCCAAACTGGCCGGCGGGCGCGCAACGAGCCTGCTGCCCATCATTCGTGGCGAGCAGGACGCGCTGCGCGACCACGTTTACATGGCTTCGGGCCAGGAACGGGCCATCCGTACGCGCGCCTGGTTCATGCGGCAGCCGAAGGGCGAGCCCGCCGAACTGTTCGCCAAGCCAAGCGACCGTTGGGAAGTCAACGAAGCGTCGCGCCTGTGCGACGACGTCGTCGACGGCTTGCAGCAGGCACTGAAAGCACGCGAACAAGCAAGCGACGACGCCACGTTGCCGCCGCTATCCGACGCGCTCGTGACCGAATGGGACTAGTACCTGCTGCCTGCAGCCGGTCCTAGAACGTGGGGTCCAAACGCCGGGGCTCGGTCCCCCCACGCTAAAACGTGCCGCTATGGCAAGTTATCCGTCATGCTAGCTGTGAGGTTCGACAAAGCGCGTTGCACAACGCGTGCCAGCATCCGCAAGCATCGTGCTCGATTGCGCTTGATTCGGCATGGAACGCCGAGGGGGCGCTCGATATAATCGCGACCCCTTCGTGGGGAATCTCTCGTAGTGTCAAGGACTTAACGCGTCAGGCTCCGATGATCGGACAAGGATGTCCGTACGCATCGCGCGCAAGGACTGCGCGACGTGCCAGGCTCTCGTTCTGGCTGTGTCGCGTTGCGCTGTTGGCGATGCTCTGCCTGACGGGTTCGCGCCTGCTCGCGGCGGACACTACGATGCGACTGCGCATCGCGTGGGGTGGCGGCGCGGAGCGCATCTGGCACGGATCAATTCGTCTCAGCCAAGGCACGTTCTCGGAACTGCAAGCCTTGGGCATCGAGGCCAATGAGCCAGGCGCCATCTGGCTCGCGCCCGACGGCATCATGATTCGCGAACCCAGCCTGCGCGCGTACGACGGCATCGATGTGCTGGTCACGGCCGAGCTCGAGTCGCGACTCACCGTCACCTTGGCCGACGATACGTCGAATATCAGCAAGACCATCGAGGTGCAATTGCGCGATCTGGTCCGCCAATCGCATACCAGCACGCTCGACTCGGCCGAAAACCGCCTGCTCGTCACACGCTCGCCGGGCGACCGCTTGCGCGTGACGTGTCACCGCGACAACCTCGTCTTCTCACCCGGCGAAATGTTCAAGTTCGAGCTGGCGACGCACCTGGTCGACGGCACGGCCGCCGGGTATCGCTACTGGGCCACCATTACGACCAGCCCGGGCGGTCAGCGGGTTTGGTCCGAGGAGTACCAGGCCGGACAGGAAAGCACGGCGACGACGGTGACGATGCGGATGCCCGAAATCGAGGGCGTGTTCGACCTGACGCTGGCGGCCGTGCCCACGCGGTTGCGCGATCGCCTGGTGCCGAAGAAAACACTCGCGGAACGAAAACTGCAGTTCGTGGTGGTGGCGGCAGAAGCGCCAGCAGACCCAAGCGCCGGTCCGCTGGCGCATGTCGTGGAAATCAATCCCATGTCGCCGCACTGGTGGGAGCGATTGGGAAATATTCCCTTGGTGCCCGGCTTGCGAAGAGGCCCGTTGGGAAACGGCGAGAGCGCCGTGTGGGAACATCCGACACTCGGTCCGCTGATCCAGCTTGGCCCGGGAGGCGCTGAGCCGAACATCGGCTGGGAAGCGTATCCGCTGCCGATCGCACGCCCCGGTTTCGCCCATGTGCTGGAAGTCGAGTACCCCACCGACGTTCCGCAAGCGATGGGCATCAGTCTGCTCGAACCCAACGCCGCCGGAGCTGTCATGCCGATCGGGTTGGACTCGGGCGTTTATGTCTCCGACGAGGAGGCCACCAATCCGCCACGGATGGCCAGGCACCGCATCGTATTTTGGCCACGCACCAAGTCGCCGCTCTTGTTGATCACGAACCGTCGCCAGGGCTCGCGCGCCGTCTACGGCAAGATTGCCGTCAGCAGCGCCGCGCAGTCGCAGTTTCCCACGCTCCCGCTGGCACGGACCGAAGAAGCAGGGTCGCTGGGGCCCGCGTTCGCCGACAGCCAGCCCGAGGGACGATTGTGGGCCGGCTATCTCGATCGTCCGCTGTTCAGCGAAAACTTCTCTGCGCCCGAGGCCCTCGACACCAGCAGCAAGCGGAGTCTCGATGATTGGAACACGATGTACCATGGCGGCATGCGCCTGGTGCGATACTTAAAGTACGTCGGCTATGGCGGAATCATGATGTCGGTCTATGCCGAGGGGAGCACGATCTATCCCAGCAAGCTCCTCGAGCCGACGCCGCGATACGACACGGGCGTGTTCTTCGGCACGGCGCAAGATCCACTGCGCAAGGACTCGCTCGAGCTGATGTTTCGCATGTTCGATCGCGAGGGGCTCGTGCTCATCCCGGCCCTGCACTTCGCGTCACCCCTGCCGGAACTCGAAGCGCTGAAGCATGCCGGAGGCGCTGAGGCGATCGGCCTCGAATGGGTCGGCGCTGACGGACAAACCTGGCTTGCGCACAATGCGCCGCGGCAAGGATTGGCGCCGCATTACAACCTGCTGGAGCCGCGCGTGCAGGCGGCCATGCTCAACGTCGCTCGCGAGGCGGTACAGCGCTACGCCGCGCATCCGTCGTTCGGCGGCCTGGCTCTGCAACTCTCGGCCGATGGCTTTGCCCAACTGCCGGGCGACGAATGGGGCTTCGACGATCAAACCATCGCCCGCTTCGAGGCTGACACGAAGACGCGCATTCCCGGCGACGGCGCCGAGCGCTTTGCCGCCCGCTCCAAACACTTGCTTGGCGCCGGCCGCGAAACCTGGCTCGCCTGGCGCGCCGAGCAGGTCGAAGCCTTTCACCGCCGGTTGCAAGCCGAAATCGCCGCGGCGCGGCCGGAAGCCAGGCTCTATCTGGCCGGCAGCACCATGCTCGAAGGCCGCCAGACGCAGTTCCGCTTGCGTCCCACGTTGCCCAAGCGCGCCAAGCTGGACGATGCGCTGATGGAATTGGGTATCCGCGCGCAGGCCTATCAAAACGATCCGCAAATCGTGTTCTTGCGTCCCCAACACTTGAAGCCCGCGGCCGGTCCCCTGCCGGCCCAGGCCGCCGATCTGGAAATCAATCTCGCCCCGGAAATGGACAAGCTCTTTGAGAGCACGGGGCATCCCGGCAGCCTGTTCTATCACGAGCCGCAAAAAGCGCGGCTTACCAGCTTCGATCTGAAGAGCCCCTTCGGCGCCGCCAATACTTACACCTGGTTGGTCTCGCAAATGTCGCCGTCGAGCGATCGCAACCGGCGGCGGTTCGTACACGCGCTGGCCACGCTCGACGCTCATGTCCTGTTCGACGGCGGCTGGCTGTTGCCGCTGGGGCAGGAAGAGGCGCTACGGCCCCTGATCGCCGTGTTCCGCGAGCTGCCCAGCGAGTCGTTTCAGACCGTCTCCGCGCCGACGCAACCCGTCACGATTCGCAAGCTGAGCCACGCGGGACAGACCTATGTGTACTTCGTCAACGACTCGCCCTGGCCGACCAACGTCACGATGTTCGTCGACGGTCCGCCCGGCATGACGCTCCAAGCGCTCGGCACCGGTCCGGGCGTGGGCGCACTGGCTCCGGGCATGGGAGGCACCACCTGGAAGGTCTCGCTCGGGCCATACGATCTGGCCGCGGCGCGCTTCTCGTCGGCCACGATGCAGCTTCGCAACCCCCAGGTCTTTGTCGGCGACCAGGTGCGGCGCCAGCTCCAAGAGCGCATCCAAGATCTCGGCGCATGCGTGCGCGCGCTGCAAGATCCGCCCGCCATGAGCACACTCGACAACGCCGACTTCGAAGCGGTGCCGCAAGGCGAAGAGATTCCCGGCTGGACGTCCACTGCGGGCATGGGCGGCCAGGTCGCAATCGATCCGGCTCAACATCACAGCGGCGCTCAGTCGATCAAGCTGGTGAGCCTTGGCCAGCCCGCCACGATCACCAGCGCTCCGTTCGTGCCGCCCACCACGGGCCGCATCGCAATTCACATGCAGTTGCGCGGCGGCGCCGCGGGACGACCCTCGGTGAAGATCTCGCTGGAAGGGCAATCGGCGGATGGTCCCTTCGCGCCTTATGGCGTCATTCCCGCCGCGCCTGCGTCGGAAGCTACCTTGACCTGGGTGCGTTACAGTTTCCCGGTGGACGACGTGCCGAGCGAAGGGCTGTCGACATTGCGAGTGCGATTCGACCTGGTTTCCGCCGGCGAACTTTGGATCGACGACGTGCAGATCTTCGATCTCCCCTTCAATCCGTCCGAGCGGCTGGAGCTATCCAAGCTGATCAGCCTGGCCAGCGTGAAGTTGGAAGCCGGACAACTGGCCGACTGCGCCCGCTTGTTGGAAGGCTACTGGCCGCAGTTTCTGCTCGCCCACGTGCCGCTGACCATCACGACCGCCCCGATCGCCGAGCGTCCCGCACCACCGGCGACCACACCCGCAGCGCCCGACAAGCCCACCATGCTCGAAAGCCTGAAGGAATATATTCCCAAGCTGCCGCTACGGTAGCGCTTGCGAGGTATGCCTTCGATTGCCGACAGCGACGTTGCAGCGTTCCGCTCTACCCCGGCGGCCAACTCATTTGTCGGCCGCCGAGCAGGTGGAAGTGCAGATGATCGACCGATTGGCCGGCGTGCGGTCCGCAATTGACGACCACGCGGTAGCCGTTGTCGAGTTGCAATTGCTGCGCCAGGTTGCGAATGACCATCAGCAGGTGGCCCACGAGCGGCGCGTCCTCGTCCGCAATCTCGCCGAGCGACGGGAGCTCTTTCTTCGGAATGACGATCACGTGCACCGGCGCCTGCGGCGCGATGTCGTGAAACGCCAGGCACTGCTCGTCTTGATAGACAATCTTCGCGGGAATCTCGCCGTCGATGATCCGCTTGAAGATCGTCTTCTCGGCCATGGCCGCGAGCCCTTTTTTTGAGGTGGCAGGGCGAGAGCGCCGCCAACCACGATTTCACCGGCCCGTTAGCCGGCGGTCAGCCCCGCAAGATAGAGCGGAAAGGCCTCGTCGGTCAACAGC
>JBBDYK010000211.1:0-5026 GCA_040901665.1 Pirellulales bacterium
GCCAAACCTTGGTCGGCTTCGACTGTATCACCCTTTTCTAGGCCACAAGTCTAAAGCTCTTAACTGCTATCTCCAGGCGGGGTGCGGTCCTAGTGACCGCACCCCGTTTTTATTGCTTTGCGGTGCATCTGTGCCTCGCTCAGCCGACTCCTGCACGACGATCGCCGGCACTTCGAGCCTTAGTTCTTCATCTGTTTGCCGCGCTGACGCTGCATAGTTGCGCTGCGGTCGCTGACGACATCTTGGGCATTCGCGCCGACTCCCTTGGCCGCGCAGACGCGCGACCGTTGCTGCCAAGATTGTTGCAAGTAGTGGCGCTGCTTGGGCTATCGCTCGCTCTGCCAATCCCGGCCCAATTTTCTTCTGCACGTTGGCACGTCGCTTGCAATAAGCCCGTCTCGTGACTTGGAAGTCCAAACGGTCCCGTAGGACCGTCCTGGAACGCCGGCTACCGCATTGGCCTGTGGCTCCAGTTCGCCAGGGAGTTTGTGCCTGGGACTCGTGCGGGCACATTGGCAAAATCAACGAGGACTCTTCGGCTCTTGCCTGGGCCAGAAGGATGCCCCGCCGGCTTGGGTAGGTCTCCGCCTAACCTGCCCAAGCCCGGGGCTATTTTTTTGCGCTCCCCGTGCCGGGCCATTCCCGCGTTGCTCAATCGCGCGCTGCCAGCTAGAACTAAACTACAGCCGCAGCCAGGTTGCAAAGCAGGTGGCATCGCGTCAGCCGTTGACGGGCCTTGCACCGTGCTCGCTCGGGCAACCCGGGATTACTGCATCGCTTGAGTTGTGCGTCGCGCAGAGGGAAGTGCCAGCATGAAGTTGATCGTTGCCATCATTCAGCCCACGCGGCTGGAAGCGGTGAAGACCGCGCTGACCGAGGTCGAGGTGTTCCGACTGACCGTGATGGACGTGCAAGGCTTCGGACGCCAGAAGGGCCATACCGAGGTCTATCGGGGCCATGAGATCGCCGTCAACCTGCTGCGCAAGGTCCAGCTTCAAATCGCCGTGAACGACCAGTTCGTCGAGCCCACGATCAACGCCATCATCAAAGGGGGCCGCACGGGCGCCAGCGGCGAGATCGGCGACGGCAAGATCTTCGTGCTCCCGCTGGAAGACTGCATTCGCATCCGCACCGGCGAACGCGGCGGCGAAGCGATCTAACACCGGCCAGGAATCAGGGCCCAGAGGATCGGGTACCACGCTCGCGCTCGCGTGAGCATGCTCGCTCGACGATCCACTAATCCACTTCCGCGTAACGCTTGACGTCGGTCTTGGTGTTCGGCCGACTGCTGCCCGCCGGCAGCCACTTGCACAGCGCGATGCCGGCAAAGTACAGACCCACCAGCGGCACCAGCATCATCAGCATGCTGTAAGGATCGCCGCCGGGCGAGAGCACCATGGCGGCGACGGCCATCAGCAACACGGCAATCCGCCACTTCGACAGGTAGATCTGCGTATTGAAGACGTGGATCCGCTCGAGAAACAACATCAACAGCGGCAATTGGAACGCCACGCCAAAGCCCAGCGGCAACAGCAGCACGAAGCTGAGCCACTCGCTCAATCGCGGTCGCATCTGCACACCCAGCGATTCGGCGATCCAGAAGAAGTATCCCAGCACGGGCGGAAACACGAAAAAGAAGGCCAGCGCCGCGCCGCTCAGGAACAGGATCACACTGACCGGCAGGAACAGGTGAATGTAACGCTTCTCGTGCGGATACAGGCCGGCCGCCACGAACTGCCACAGAAAATAGAATACGAACGGCGCGGAGATCAGCGCCCCGAATAAAAAGCTGGCCTTCATGTAGATGATGAACGGCTCCGGCACGCCAATCGCATCCAGCGTCATCCGCTCGTCTTCGGCCATCGGCCGCCAGATGCGCAGCCGGATCATGTCGTCCTTCGAGAACTCTCGAAGCTTGTTGCCACCGGCGGCGTTGGAATTGCCTGCTCCACTCGATACCGGTCCGGCTGCCTCGGCGGGCTGGGCTTTGTTGGCGCGCGGCTTTAGCTCCACTTCGGAAAAGGCGCCCGGATAGCGCTGCTGCAGCGCATTGAGTATCTCGACGGTCGAGATATACCGGTCCTCCGGCAATAATCCGTCCTTGTAGACCAGATCCTTGATGACCTCGTTGTCTTGCAAGTCGGCCGGCACGCGGGCGTTGACGTACTCGATGGCCTCCTTCTGGTAGAAGGCCTCGAGTGCTGCCCTCAGCGGCGCCTGAACCCAATCGACAATGTACGAGCCAAACGCCAGCCCGATGGCAAACCCGATGACCAGGCAGATCACCGCCTTGAACAACGCGGAGCGCAGCTCTTCGAGATGTTCCCCGAAGGACATTGCAGTGTGCTTGAACAAATCGTCTTCGTTGTCGTGCTGGGCCATGAGAGAAGCGCAAAGGCAGTCGCTATGTGGTGCGCATCGCCGAGAGGGGGCTTGCGGTGGGCTACCTCAGGATAATACCACCCTTTTCCACGGGCGACAACCAATCTGGAGCGGCACACGATTTGCGCGTTATAGTGGATGTCCCCACGAACGTCCCTCCGCCCACGAGCCTTGCCGATGACGACCCTCTACCCGCTCCGGTTCCAGCCAATACTACGGCGCTATCTATGGGGCGGGCGCCGCCTGGAAACTCTGGGGAAAACGCTTGACGAGGGAAACGATTACGCCGAAAGCTGGGAAGTCGTCGATCGCGGCGCCGATCAAAGCCAGGTGGCCTTCGGACCTTTGGCTGGCCGCACGTTGCACGAGCTGATGATCGAGCATCGTGCCGCGCTGTTGGGACGCGATGCCCACGGCGATCGCTTTCCGCTATTGGTAAAGTTCCTCGACGCGCAAAAACGTCTCTCGTTGCAAGTGCATCCCGACGACGCTCGCGCAGCGCGACTCGATCCGCCGGACCTGGGCAAGACCGAAGCTTGGGTGATCCTGGCCGCGGAACCCGGCAGCTATCTGTATGCCGGATTGCGCCGCGCCGTCGATCGCGAGTTGCTCAAGCGCGAGGTCGCTCGTCAGACTTGCGAGTTGTGCGTTACGCGCATCGAACCGCGGGTCGGGGATTGCTATTTCCTCCCGGCCGGAGTCCTTCATGCGCTGGGGCCCGGTTTGCTGGTGGCCGAGGTTCAGCAGGCCAGCGACACCACGTATCGCTTGTTCGATTGGGGTCGAATCGGCCCCGACGGATTGCCTCGCCCGCTGCACGTCGAGGCCGCTCTCGAAGCGATCGACTATGCCTATGGCCCGGTGTCAGCCCAGCGGCCAAAGCCGACCGACCGCTCTCACGTCGAGCAGCTCGTGGCTTGCGACAAGTTCGTGCTCGATCGATGGAAGCTTGCCACGCCCGAGCCCGTGGGTGGCAACGGGCGCTGTCACGTATTGCTGGTCCTGGCCGGGGCGATCGAGGTGGCCGGCGACCTCGGGCCGGCGCCGTTGCGGCCGGGAGGCGTGGTGCTGGTGCCAGCCCAACATGATCCCGTCATGGTCCGCCCTCGCGAGCCGTCGGTGATCTTGGACGCCTATCTGCCTTGATCCGTGCGCGCGTTGACACGCTGGCACGCGAACGCCAGCGTGCGGCGCCTGGTTTTCGGCTTCTCGGCGACTTGCCTCCTCCCTATAATTCGCCGCCGATTCCCTTGCCCTGGTGCTTGCGATCCCATCTAGCTCCGGGCAATCCACATCTTTCGTGCAAATCCGAGCGCAAGCGGCATGATCGAACGCATCGCGTTAATATGGTTCGTGCCGCTATTGTCCACTGGCTGCGCGGATATCGCCTTTCCACGGCTGTTGCATCCGGGATCGGAGGAGTATCAACAGGTGCGCGCCGAGCGATTTGACCCCTACCCGTTGAACGACGTCGGTCCGCCGATCGTGGGTGGTCGGCCGATGGCGTACGACGTGCCCTCGCCCTGGGCCGAGCGCGTGCAGAACAATGAGACCTATCAGGATCGGTTTCGCCAGCCGGCGCCCGCGGGCCTCTACAAGCCATCTCCGGGCGCCAGCCGACAGGGAGTGATTTATCCGGTGCCGGCTGCGGCGCCCTTGGAAGTTGGGCCTCTGATGGCGCCGTCGGTCGATCCCGGCGCCACGTTTGTCCCGCCCTCGGCAGGCGCCGCTGGGGTGTATGTGCCCCAGGAAGCAAGAAATTGGCGCGTCGCCGACTGACAAGATGGGTCGCGGCGGACTATCATGGACACTCTTGAAGTCCGCCCCCTTTGACCCCTCAGCGTGCCATGTCTTTGCGCCAGCGTCGACCCCATGCCCGCCCTCGATCCCTGCCCGCCGTGGCCGATGGCGCCCAGCGCTTGCAGAAGATCCTGGCAGCGGCCGGACTGGGCAGCCGGCGTCATTGCGAAGAGCTGATTCTCGCCGGCCGCGTCGAGGTCGACGGCCAGGTCGTTTCCACGCTCGGCGCCAAGGCCGATCCCCACGCGCAGCGAATTCGGGTCGACGGCGTCGTCTTGGCCCAGCCGCGCCGCGAGTACTTCATGGTTCACAAACCGCAGGGCGTGGTGTCCACCAGCCGCGATCCGTCGGGCCGCCCGCGCGTGATCGATCTGGTGCCCAGCTCCGAACGGCTGTTTACGGTCGGCCGGCTCGACATGTCGAGCGAGGGGCTGATTCTAGTGACCAACGACGGAGAGCTGGCCAACCGCTTGTCGCACCCTCGCTATGGCGTCGAGAAGACCTATCACGTCGAAGTCGCCGGCACCATCGAGCGCGACGAGCTGAATCGCTTGCGCAAGGGAGCGCACCTGGCCGAAGGATTTGCCCGCGTCATCGCGGCGCGGATCAGACATTCCTACAAGCAGAGCACGCAGTTGGAAATCGTGCTGGGTGAAGGACGCAACCGCGAGATACGGCGCATCCTGGCCCGCGCCGGTCACAAGGTGCTGCGGTTGAAGCGGGTGGCGCTGGGGCCGCTGCGATTGGCCGAGCTGCCGCCGGGCGCCGTTCGCCCGCTGTCGCGCGACGAATTGCGTCAACTCCAGGCTGCCGCGGGACAAATTGCCCATCGCGCCAAGCGTCC
>JBBDYK010000212.1:0-5017 GCA_040901665.1 Pirellulales bacterium
GGTGGTCACCAGTCCAATCACGCCGGTGAGGGCCACGAACAAACCCGATCCGAAGCACACGGCGGCCAATGCGAATCGCGGGCCGCGCTCGTCGATCAGCCAGCCGCCGGGCACCATCGCCAACGTATAGGCGAACAGAAACGCCGAATACACGAACCCCATCTGCGTCGCCGAGATGCCATACCGCGGCATGATCTGTTGATCCGCGGCCACGGCCATGCTGACGCGATTGAAGTGCGCCAGGAAGCAGATGGCCGCCAGCAACGCCACGAGTCGCCAGGGATGCGCATGCCTGGCCGAGATCGAAGGGGACGTCAGTGCGTTGGGCATGGTTTGCAATTCAGGCGGAGGAGAGCGTCCGACGGATCATTGATAAATCGGGTCCAGTTCGCTCGCGACATAGTTCATCGATATCCGCCAGCTCTCCAAGGGCGAGACCCGAATCGTGTCCAGATCGTGATTGATCCAGCCCCGATACTTTACTTCGGCCAGCATCCGCATCAGCACGGGGAAGTCGATCTCCCCGCGTCCCAGTTCGAGCATCGAGTTATAGAACTTGCCCGCCTTCGAATCGCCGGCGTACCGCTGGCCGTTAGGCGCCACGTAATCGTCGGCCACGGGCGTCAGCGTGGCATCCTTGAAATCGGTGTAGACCAGCCGGTCGATCGACTTGCGATATGTGGCCACCACGTCGCATCCGCCCAACAACAGATGGGCCGAATCCCAAGCGCAGAACACGTAGCGCGGATCGGTGCCCTCCAAAAAGCGATCGACCTGCGATTGGTTCTCCACCAACGAATCGGTGTGGTTGTGCAGTCCCATCCGCACGCCGAATTCTTCCACGGCCATCTTGCCCAACTCGTTGAGGAACGCAAAAGAGTCTCGTAACGCCGCAGTTTCCCCGGCCCCCTCGGCCAGACCCGGCGGAAAGAATACCATGGCGTCGGCGCCATGCTTTTGATGCGCGGCCAGCGCAATGCGTGCGCGGCGGCGGATGTCGTCGTGCTGCGCAGGATCGTAGTACTGGCCGCCGAATGAGACCGTGGAGAACTTCAGGCCGCGCTTGGCCAATTCGTCGCCGTACTGTTCGAGTGACAGCCCGTTGCGCTCGAGGATCTCCGGAAAACCGGTAAGTCGCACACCGTTAAAGCCGCCGGCGGCCGTTTCGTCCAGGATCTTCAATAGCGGCAACGGCTGGCCCGGCGGCGTGACCGGGCCCCAGCAACCAGTCGATAGCGCGTAGAGCACATTGGGGCGCTGGCGAGGACCGCTCGGCGAATCGTTGGCATCGACTTGATTCGCGCGCCACAACGGCGATGCGGCCACGCCAGCCGCGGCCGCGCCCAGGAACGTTCGCCGGTTCACGCGTGTCATCGTTGGATCTCCCCTGCAACACGGTCGGGCAATCGGCGGCTATCCCTGTTGGGCAAACGGCCACAGCTTGAGGGCCGTTTGGCCAAGGATCCACCGCCGATCCTCGTCGTTGAAAAACTTGATCTCGTCGCGGTAAAGCGACAGCGCCTTGGCATAGCCGCAATAGTCCTCGACCGCGGGCCAATCGGTGCCCCACATCAACCGCTCGGGGCCAAAAGCGTCGTACAACTTGCGAACCTGATCATGCGTATCGCGGTAGGGATAGGCCTCGCGCGAGAGCGACCACAGGTGGCTCAACTTGACATACACGCGCGGGTACCGTGCCAACGCCAGCAGCTTTTCGAGCTCATCGGGCTGGTCGATCGGGCAATCGGCCATGTGATCGATGCATACGTCCAAGCGATCGCGATGGCGCGCGATTACTCGCTCCACGTCGGGAATGCGGCCGATGGGGCACAAGATGCACATGGGCACGCGCAGCTCGGCAGTTCGCTGCCAGATGCCATCCATCCGCCGCGCGTCATTGATCCAATCGCCGCCGGGTCCCAACGCGGGACTGAGCCGCACGCCCTGAAAACCGTCGGCCATCCAGTGATCCAGATCCTTGATGGCCGTGGCACTTTCCGGATCGATGCGGCACACACCGGCAAACTTGTCGCGATGTTCGCGAATGACTGCCGCCGCGTAGCGGCAGTCCCAGCGATAATAAATCACGTGCACGATCACCGTGCGCTCGACGCCGTTGGCTCGCATGTGCTCGAGCAGCGTCTCGGGCAACGCGTCGTTCTTGGGCGGGCTTTGCAGCTCGGCCGGCCAGGGAAACCGGGGATCGTTCTTCCAAACGTGGACGTGAGGATCGATTACACGAAACCGAAAATCGTCGGCTGCCATCGAGGTGTTTCCGAAAATGCGCGCTCCGGCCATGACGCCGCTGGAAGCGACCAACTGACCCAGCCAGCGGCGTCGATTGATGGCGGGGCGAGCGGCCATGGCTTGGTTCATGTCCTTTGGCACTGTGGGCGTTATTCGCGCGGCGGCAGCGCTGCCACCCATTCGGAATACGCCGCCGCCAGATCGATCTTGCCTGCATGGACAAACACGCCAAAACGCAATCGCAGCGTTTCGCCCGGCCGCACCACTACTCGGCTCTTCGGCCCTTGGGTAAACGCCTTCTCCCCAAATGGATTGGCGACCAGCAAGCCATAGTCGCGGGCATGAATCCAAGGGCGCCGGAAGTTCTTAGGGTCCGACATCAGCGTCACGCCAACGTCTTGTCCGTCGATCGTGCCGGAGGCGTCGCACCATTCGGCGGTCTTGCCCCAGACTTGCGCCTCGTTCGCGCGATTCTCGTTGTCGACGATTCGTCCGCCGGATTTTACGGCCAGCGGCGTAGCCACGCGAACGCCCAGACCCATTTCCTCCTGGTCGCCAAACGCGAACTCGGACTCGCCGGTAAACGACGAATCCCAGGTGATGATGGTGCCGCCGGGCCGAAGTTCAAAGCGGACGCGGCACGTTTCGGTGCAGAGAGTTTTACCTTCCGAGACATACGCGTTCTTCACGGCAAAGCCGCCACTGCGCCCGTCGGCATGGGGAGCCTCGGAAAACCCCTTGTGGATCACCGATGCCTTATTGCGCCAGAAATCCGCGCCGGAGATATCACCGAAGGCCATCCACAGGCCAGGGTGAAACGTGGCGTGGTCGGTGCGATCCGCGCCTTCCACGGGCGGATGATTGCGCGAGACTTGTACCCCGCTGAGCGTGCGCACATGCGCCATGTACGGTCGCTGGATATCGGGGTCGCGCCACACATAAGTCGCCAGCGGCTGGCCACCAACGATAACTTGCAAGCGATTGTCATGCTGCTCGAATTGCACCGCAGGCTCGGCGGCCGCTGAACGCTGCCATCGATGCCCCACCAGCATGAACGCCAAAAGCACCAGACACGCGCTCGACTTGCTCACGCTCTGGCCTCCGCTTGACGCCGGGCCTCGTTGAGCAGCTTCATCCACACGCCCATGTAGTGCCCATGATCGTGATACGTGCGACCGCTGACCAGGTTCCCGTCGACAACGCAGGGCTCGTTGACGAAGATGCCGCCGCACACTTCCAGATCGAACTGGCACTTGGGCACCGTGGCCATGCGGCGCCCTTTGACGCAGCCGGCGCGGGCCAGAATTTCGACTCCGTGGCAGACGCTGGCGATCGGCTTGTTCGTTTCGAAGAAATGCCGCGTGATGCGCAACAGGTCCTGGTCCTCGCGGATGTACTCGGGCGCTCGTCCGCCGCTGAAGAAAATGCCCAAGAAGTCCCGGGGGTCGATGTCGGCGAATCGCACGTCGGCCTCGATCGTATAGCCTTCCCATTCCTTGGTGATGGTCCAGCCGGGCTTTACCTCGTGCAGCACCATCTGGTAGCGGCGCTTCTCCGGAGCCGCGACCACCGGCACGAAGCCGTCCTCCTGCAAGCGATAATACGGATACAGCGTGTCCACGGTTTCCGTGGCATCGCCGACGATGATCAGCACTTTGTTCATGGCAGGCAGTTTACAAGGTCGGATGGTGGGCGTCGCGCGGGCCGTGGGCGGCACGAGGTCAGGTTGCACGCCAATGTAGCCGAACCGAGCGGGCGGTGCCACAAGCGACCGGCGGAAACACCGCTGCTCGACTGACGGTCGCGCGCACTGGTGGCTCGCCGAAATCTGTGGCGCCAGAGAGCAGGCGCGACGTCAAGCAACGGCAAAATGCCCTTGCCTCGACCTGCGTCGATGACGGGGTGCTCAGACCGCGGCGGGCTGCGGGACGGGCGCAGGCTTACCGTAGTGATAACCTTGCGCGAAATCGAACCCGAGCTGCGTGCACACGTCGCCTTCCGCCTGGCACTCGACGCCTTCGGCCAGCACCAGCACGCCCAAGTCGTGCGCCATGCGAACCAAGGTCTCCAGCATTTGCTGCCGTTGAGCCGTGCCCTTGTGAATGTCGCGCACCAGACAGATGTCAAACTTCAAACAATCGGGGGGCACTTCGATCAGGTCGACCAGCCGGGCCTGGCCCGCGCCGAAGTCGTCGTACGCGAGCTGGATGTCCAGATCCTTGAGCGACCGCCGAAGCGCGCGCATTTTCTCCAGATCGGTGATGGCGGCCTCGTGAATCTCGAGCGTCAGCGGGATGCTCGGCGCCACTTCGCGCAATTCGACGAGCGACTCGATCAATCCGCCATCGCAGAGCTCGGCCGGATGCGTGTTCAGAAACAGGTTTGACTCGCCCGCGAAGTCCAAACCTTGCCGCACGCCCTCGTGCCGAAACAGCCGGCTCAGCGCGGCCTCCATGTTCAGACGCGCAGCCACGGTGAACATCTGCGCTGGGCTGCGCAACCCGTCCAGCGAACTGCGCGCCAACACCTCATAGCCGCGAATCTCTCCGCCTGGCAAGCCAACAATCGGCTGGTAGAAAGGCGTAGCCGCCCCGAGCGTGAACAGCTTGTCGAATTGCCCGATCGACCAAACCCAGTCGTTGGCGTCCACCTGCATCGTCATGCCGGAATCGGTGGCCGATTGATTGCCGAGGCGATACTCCTGGTTGGCGAAGTGCAAGACGTCGCCGTGCGATGTTGGCGTGTCGCGTTGGATTCGGTTGCCATTGAC
>JBBDYK010000213.1:0-5008 GCA_040901665.1 Pirellulales bacterium
TCACCGGCCGGGTCGACCACGTGCTGCCGGCGGCGCTGTTGGTATGGGCGATCGAGGCGTATCGCCGGCCGCTGGTGTCCGGCATGTTCATCGGACTGGCCATCGGCGTCGTTTACTATCCGGTGTTCCTGTTGCCGCTCTGGCTGGCGTTCTATTGGCAGCGCGGGCTGTTGCGTTTCACGCTGGGCGTGGCCACCACGTTGGCGCTGTTGGTGGGTTCGCTGGCGTTCACGTCCGACAGCATGGCCGGCTTCTGGTCGCAGGTGCAGCAGATGTTCGGCTGGACGAGCCTCACGCCGGCCACGCTCGAAGGCTTCTGGGGCTTTGGCATCATCGACGCGGTGTATCGCATCCCGGTGCTAGTGGCGCTGGTCGCGTTTTGCATCAGCCTGGCGATCTGGCCTCCACAGAAGAACCTGGGCACGCTGTTGAGCTGTTCGGCCGCGGTGATGCTGGCCACGCAGTTCTGGCATCCCAACGGCGGCGGACTGTATATCGATTGGTACCTGCCGCTGTTGTTGCTGACGATCTTCCGCCCGAACCTGGAAGACCGCGTGGCGCTTTCGGTGCTGGGCGTGGGCTGGTTCCCCAAGCGGCGAGCCAACCTCCGCGTCGCCGAACAGGCAGCGTGAGAGGGTTGCTTGACGCCGAGGAGCGCCGTTTGCGCGTGCCGTGCACGGTGCTGGCGAAGCGCCAACGATCATTCCCTTTTCGTGCGGACGATGTCCTCGGATTTCAACTCGTAGGTGTGGCGCTTGCCGGACTCGCGTTCGATGATCGTCAAGGGACCTTGGTAGTCGGCCGGAGGCAGCCAAGGGACGAGGCAATAGGGCGCCGTCTTGGGAACGTCAATGCAACTGATGATGGCGCCGTCGAAGCTTACTCCAAACGGGATGCTCGTCCAGAGAAAGTCGTCGGCCGCATCCGAAGAACCTCTTAATTTCATTGCAAAGCTGTCGGATCCTCGAATCAGCAGGCAAATCGTCAATCTGCCGTAGTCTCCTGCGTAGTTGTCGAGCACGCCGGCGACCAGGAACGGCCGGTCGCCAATCGCTCGAACCGCAGCGGGCAACAGTCGCTGCACGTGAGCGATATGCTCGCGTTGCGGCCGCTCGCGTGCTTCCTGCATGGCGAGGTGTTTGGGCACCAACTCCCTCAGCGCTTCGTCGGGGTCCACATCCACCGGCTTGTTCCCAAACCGAATGGCGCTGGGATAGATCACGATGCTGCACGACGGATGCTCCGCGATGAGAATGACTCGCCACAGCGGATACCGTCCGAGGAATTCTTCTTGAATGCGCCGCAGCAGCGCGACGTTGAGAAAGCGGAAATCCGCGTCAATGTCCAGCGTTCGATCGTCCGCGTCGCTGCGCACGAAGAAGGGCGGGTCCAGCAGCGGATCAAACGGCTCATTCGCAGGAGCCTCCACGAGTTGGTCGAACCATTTCGCCGCCTCAAAATACATTTCAAAGAATTCGGCGTGTTCGAACTGGGGCACCGATTCGACCGACTTCAGCACGGGAAAACCGTCATCCCGCTCATCCTCCAGATTATACCAGCCCACGAACTCCTCGACCGAGGGAGTCAGGTTGGCATCAGGTCGAGCGTTCATGGAGTCCGGATCTCTGAGAGATGCTAAATCGCACGTGCCCTATCGATTGCGGACTGTGCAAACGATCACGGAAACTGGCTCGGGCTTAGGCCCAGGTCGACGATGCTGCAGGCGGGGATGGCGTTGAGGCTGTAGGCTTTGGCCTGCTCGAGAATCTCTGGGCTTTCGGTGCCGGGGTTGAGAAACAGCTCGTCGCAGCCTTTGGCGGCGATGGCCTGCAGGCTGGCGAGCACGACCGCCGGCGGCAGATAGACGCTGATGCGCGTGAGATGCGCTTCCGGCACTTCGTCCAGCGAGCGATAGGCGGTGAGGCCTTCGATCGTGTCCCCTTTGGGATTTACCGGAAACACTTCGTAGCCGGCTTGCAAGTGCGCCCGAACGGACTTGTTGCCGAACTTCGAGCGATCGCTGCTGGCGCCCAGAATGGCAACGGTGGGCTTCGACATGATGCGCAACTGCGTTGAGGTTTCTTAACGGTTCCGTTTTTGGAACGAAGTTGGAATTCGTAGCTCAGTTCGCGGCGAAATCGACCGCGCGCGGCGTCAGTTGGCCGACTCGGCCTGTTCGGGCACCAGATCTCCAATGTAGTGCCTGGCCACTTCGATTGCCATCACACCGGGCAGGGCGGTGGCGCCGTTCGCCAACACGATGACCGATATCTTGTCGTCGACCAGCCGCAAGTAGCTCGATCGGAATCCAGTGATCGTTCCCCCGTGGCGTACCACCCGATGACCGGCAATCGTGCTGAGCTCCCATCCGTAACCGTAGGGGTGCTGCTTGCCGTCGTTGAGGGTGACGGGCGTCCACATTTCGTCGAGGCTGGCCTGAGAGAGGAGCGTGTTGTTGTCGAGCGCCGCGTCCCACTTCGCCAGGTCCAGCGCACTTGAAATGAACGCGCCGCTGGGACGCACCGCCAGCATGACCTGATCGTTCTCCAGGTGGCCGCGCCAGTAGTATCCATCGGCCCGGTTGGAGACGATATCGCGCATGGTGGTGACGCGCGTGGAGTCCATGCCGAGCGGCGCGAAGACGCGCTCTCCCATGAACTCGCCCCAGGGTTTGCCGCTGACCTTGCGCAGGATCTCCGCCAGGGCAAAGTAGCCAAGATTGCAATAGCGCCATTTCTCGCCCGGCGCAAAGTCCGGTTTTCGGGCATAGGCCGTTTTGATCAGTTCGGCGTCGCCCTGAATCTTGAGGCTGGCAAAGCCGGGCGCTTCGCGCGAAAGGCCCGACGTGTGCGTGAGCAAATGCCGGACGGTAATGTCCTTCCACGCCTCGGGCGTTCCCTCGAGGTACGTGCTGATCTTGTCGTCCACCTTCAACTTGCCGTCCTGGATCAGCACCATGATTCCCGCCGCGAGGAATTGCTTGCTGAGAGAACCGATCTTGTAGACGGTCTGGGGGCCCGCGGGCACGTTGAGCTCGACGTTGGCCAGGCCATAGCCTTGTGCTTTGACGACCTTTCCCTCCTTGATCACCGCCAGCGACACGCCCGGAATGTGCCGCGTTTGCATTTCCGCGTTGACATAGTCGTCAATCTCATCCGACCGCGCCGCCTGCAAGAGCAAACCGGCGACGAGCAGTGCCACGGTCAGCGGCGTGAGTAATCGTTGCGAAACCATGTGCGAATCCTCTCCAGGTGGACGATCGAACAACCTGCCACAAGGCCACAGTCATTTCGCCCAGGATCGCCCGATATTTTGCATGCGCGACAGAAAGCAATCAATCCGCGCCAGCCGGGTTGTGCCATTTTCGAGGCTACCTGACCGGACGAGCAAGCGTTGTTATTGGGGCGGCCTGTTGCGCTTGGGACCGAGGACGTCAACGACCGCCAACGGCAGATAGACGCTGATGCGCGTCAGATGCGGCTCCGGCACTTCGTCCAGCGAGCGATAGGCGGTGAGGCCTTCGATCGTGCCCCCTTTAGGATTTACCGGAACCACTTCGTAACCGGCTTGCAAGTGCGCCCGAACGGACTTGTTGCCGAACTTCGAGCGATCGCTGCTGGCGCCCAGAATGGCAACGGTGGGCTTCGACATGGCCGCGCCCCCGTGATGGCGTTAGGGAGAACTCGCTGCACCGTCGTCGCGGCGGGTGTCGAGCGAGGCTGGCCGGCGCTGCGTGGCGTACCACTTCTTCCAGGCTTGCTGGTCGAAATTGAAGCTGGTTTCGGTCAGCGCAACCAGCGCCTCCAGCACGCTGCGGTTTTCGAACGATCGCTTGACGGTTTCCACGTTGCTGCCGCCGAAGGTGAAGCCGCCGCCGCCTCCGCCGTTGGAGCTCTGGCCAAAGGTGGCTTGCGTCTGGCCGGGCTGCCCCTTTTGAATCTTGAACGTGTGCACCGTCACCAGCGCGTCGATCAGCGGGCCGATCGCCTCGGGCTCCTTCAGGCGGCCCAGGCAATAGGCGGCGCGGTTGATCATGCTATTTTCCTTGTCGCGCAAGGTCTGCACATAGCGCTTCACCGCCGGCTTATACTGGTGATCGATGATCTGATCGAGGCTCGACAGTCGCACCTCCTCGTCGGGATCGTTGAGCGACGCGGTCACCAGGGCCCCCAGCCCTGCGCTCTCGTTGATCCGCCCCAGTGCTTCGACGTACAACAGCCGCACGTCGCGCGGGGCGACTTGCTTGGTGTCGTTGAGCATGCGGGCCAGCGCGTCGACGGCGAACGGATCCTCGATGGCCTTGATGCTGGCCATGGCCTCGCCCGCCTTGTCGCTATCGAGCCAGCGATGCCAGCGCTTGAGCTTGGCGGCCCATTCCAGCCGGGCCAGCTTTTCCTTGCGGGTGCGTTCCTTGATTTCGATTTCCTGCGGCAGGAGCCAGGCGCCCTTGTAGCGCAGATAGCCGTTCTCGGCCATCATCGCGTCGTGCGTGACCCAGCGGCCTTGCACCTGGCTGTAGCCCAAGCCGTGCCGCGCGTCGGCATGATTGGGATTCAACTCGACGATGCGCTCCAAGTGCTGGCGACGTTCCTTGAGCAAGCGGTTCTCGCGGCACCATTCGGCCAACTTCCATTGGTCCTCGACCGTGTCGGTCGCCTTGGCGCGAATCTGGTCGTAGCGGACCTGGGCGGGCGTTTGGGGCGAGACCTTCTTGACCTGGTCGGCGGAGAGCGTCACTTCGCCGCCCAAGTGCGTTTTCACCACATAAGTGGTCCGCGGCGCCTCATCGCGATTCACCAGATTGCCGTGCACCTCGCCACCGCTGTGCAGCTCGAACACGTCGGCGCGGACTGTCGCAGTCAGCAGCAGCGCGGCGAACAGCAGTGGGCAAATCGTCTTCACGCGACGGCCTGAGTTGCAAGAACCAAGGGTATCGGCGCACTGACAGCGCCGTTGCTCATCATGGGAGAGTCGCACTGCATCCAGTATACTAGCCTGTGCGGGAAAT
>JBBDYK010000214.1:0-5001 GCA_040901665.1 Pirellulales bacterium
CGCTTGCCTGCCGCCGGCTCCACCGCCACCACGCCGGTATCGGTGAGCAATAGCACCTGCGGCTGGCCGTCGACCGAAACGAGCTGCGCCGTGCTATAGCTGATCGGCCCGCTGGCGGCCTCCCAGGCCGGCGCGCCCGAAAGGGCGTCGTAAGCGACCAGGCCCTTGTCGTCGGGCCCACCGGCGAACACGATCACGCGGTTCTCCACCACCAGCGGCGAGCTGGAAAAGCCCCACATCGGCAGCGGCGCCTTGGTTTCGGCCACCACGTCGCGCGTCCACAACAACTTGCCCGTGGCGGCATCCAGGCAGTCGAGAATTCCCGTCGCGCCGTAGGTATACAGTCGGCCGTTGTGAAACGTGGGCGTGCCGCGGGGGCCGGCGCCGGCCTGGCCATCCCAGAACCGCGCTTTGTCGACGTGGGCCCACAACTCGTCTCCGCTGGCCGCATCGAGGCAAACCGTCGCTTCGTCCTGGTCGCGCTGCTCTTGCGTGAACAGCCGATCGCCAATCACCACGAACGACGACCATGCCGGGCCTACGCGCCGCTTCCACAGCAATTTCGGCGGCGACGTATCCCAGTCGGTAGCGATCGGCGCGTGTTCCTGCTCTCCCAAGAAACCAGGGCCTCGGAATCCAGGCCAGTCGCCTGCTTCGAGCACCAAGGGCTCAGTAACCTCGTCCCGCTTTGCCACGGGTGCGCCGGCTGCCCGCTTCTCGGCCAGGTAAAGCTGCTCATCGGTGGGCGTCCAGCGCCAGTGCAGGCTGGGCAGCATTTTTCCATCGATGCCGTCGACGCGCAGCAGCGAGACCGCGCCCCACACAAGTAGGATCGCCACCAGCAATCCTGCCCGGCGGGTGCGCTCGCTCGCATTGCGACTGAACAGCAGCCAGCCAACCCATGCGGTCCACACCAAGGGAAAGCCGAAGAACACGGCATTCATGACACCCAGTGCTTCGCGGCTCACCAGCGCGCACAATGTGGCGCCAAGCACCGCGACCGCCACCGCGGCCAGTCGCTCGCTCCAACTCAATTGCCGCCGCGTCAGCCACCAGCCAACCAGCGCCAGGGAGCAGACCAGCCACAAGCCGACCAGCGACATAAACGACAGAGAAATGACCATGTCGCTGGCCATCAGCGCGACATAGCCTGCCCAAAAAACGGCGACGATCAGCACCGCCGGCCAAACGCGCAGTGCTGGCGCCGCTGGTCTGGCAATCGGTGCGTCCGCGTGAGCAGGCTCGGTTGTCGATTGGGACATCACTTTCCCCCCTTGGTTTCCGCAGGCAACGCTCGCCGGACTGGCCGCGCCAGTTCAGCCAAGTATATCGAGTTCACGCGAATATACCCGAGCACCGGTAGCCGAGTGCCAACCGTTTGGACGAAAAACCGGCCCTGGAAGAACGTGGGCCGCTCTGATAGAGTTGAGAGCTTGCCATTTCCATCCAGGAAGCCGACCGTGTCGACCATGCTTGCCGCCAACCAGGCCATCGCGGGCGTGACTCCGCCCGACGAGCGCGAAGCCACCGTCATGACCGTTTTTCCCACGCTGGGAGCCTATGCGCCGGGCCGGTTGATCGGCCGACTTTGCGGCGTCCAGGCCGGCTTCGGTTTCTTCACGCTGGGCAAGCTGTTTGCGCTACTGTTGATTCCCGTCGCCATCCCTTTGTTCTTCGCAACCTTGGCGCCCGGCATCATCACACGCTATCGGCTCACCAATCGTCGCGTGGTCGTGCAAAAGGGCCTTACCTGCAAGGATGAGCGGTGGGTGGATTTCGACCGCTTCGATGCGATCGACGTCGAGGTCTTGCCCGGCCAGCAGTGGTTTCCGGCGGGCGATCTGGTGTTTCGCAACGGCCCGATCGAGACGTTTCGCCTGGCCGGCGTTTCCCGGCCCCAGACGTTTCGCCACACCTGCCTCGCCGCCCGCCGCGGCTATTTAGGCGCCCGCGAAAGCAGCTAGCGGACCGCCGATTCGCTCGTGCAGGGCGTCCTTTGCTGCTTACTGCCCCGCCTGCCGCATGGCGGTCCGCATGCTTTCCAAGAGCTCGGCGATTGCCTCGTGCTCCACGATCGAGGCGCGCACCACGATCAGCTTGCCATAAGGCATGATCACGCTGCCACTGGCGGCAGCCATTGCCGGCCAAGGCGTCGCCTGCCCGGTCTGGTGATTTGCAACCAATGTTTCCGGGTGCGGTCGGCCAGCGGCCGTCGAGACCGAAGGCACTACACCGCCCATGACTTTGGGTTGAGGCGGAACCAGCGCGAGCCGCAAGACTTCACTCAATTCATGCACGTCACCTCCCAGCAGCAAGTCGTGCACATCGTAGACCCGCAACTCGATCATGGCGGCAACCGCATCAGGCGTGGTGATCAACAGCACGCCATTGTCGACGACGTAAGTCAATTCGAGCGTTGACAGCATGAGCGTTAGCGCCGAATCCAACGAAATGCCCTTGAGCGTGCGCGTGACCGGTGTGTCGCTGCCGACGCCGCATTCTTCCAGAGTCTTGTTGTCGAGTTGGATTTCGATGCCGTGATGGTCCTTGAGATAATCCACGGCATCCTGCAGCGGCGTTTCGATGAACTCCATTTGCGTGGCCACCTGGAGCGCTTCGCGGATTTTCTGCTCGGCGCGACGATCGTCTGCCGGTTTCGGCCTCGTGGGATCGACCGCCCGCAGCTCGACCGCCTTGCCGGCTGGTGGGCCGCCGAATGGATCGTCATCGGCTTGAGCCCACACGACCGACGCGCTCCCCAGCAAACCGACCAGCGTCAGTGCCGCCACCATCAAGTGCATCCAATCGCGCGCGTGAAAACGTGCCATGGCAACCTCCCCTCGATGTCTGTGGACAGTGAAAATGATACGCCGATCTTGCTCCGGCGCATCGCGCGGCGAGTTCCGAAGCGCCGCGTGGCGCGCACAGCATACCACGATCGGGGCGATTCTGGCAAAGTCGGGGCGGTCGGACACCCCCGGTCAGCGTGCATGGCGCATGCAGGCGTAGCATGGATTTGAGAAACGGCACGCGGCGTGGTAGGGTGGACCCCGCAATCCAGCCGTCCTTCCAGTCGCCAAACTTGGATCCAGCGGTCATGCCACGGGACCACGAGCCACTGCACGGCTCCTACGATCGGCGGGACTTCCTGCGACAAGCCGGCGGCGGCTTGGGCGTGGTCGCCTTGGTATCGATGTTGGCCCGCGACGGTCAGCTACACGCGGCCACAGGTCTGCCGGACGCCCGTCCGCTGTCCCCCAAGCCCACACATTTTCAGCCGCGGGCGTGCCGCGTGATCTATCTGTTCATGCACGGCGGACCGAGCCACGTGGACTTGTTCGATCCGAAGCCGGCGTTGGTCGAATATGCCGGTCAACCGCTGCCTGAGAGCGTGGGTCCGGTGATGACGCGGCGACAAGTGGCGCGCAACCCGCTGCTGGCGCCGATCAAGCCGTTTCGTCCGCGCGGCAACTCGGGCTTGGAGATCAGCGATTTCATGCCGCATCTGGCCGAGCAGGCGGACCGGCTGTGCGTGCTGCGCAGTTGCCACGGCGACAGCGTGAACCACCCGCAGTCGGTCTATCAGATGAACACCGGCAGCATTCTGATGGGGCGGCCGAGCCTGGGCAGTTGGGTCAGCTATGGCCTGGGAACCGAGAACGACAGCCTGCCGGCATTTGTCGTATTGCCCGATCCAGGCGGCGGCATCAAGGGCGGACCCGCGGCGTGGGGCAACGGCTACCTACCTGCCACCTTCCAAGGTACGACGTTTCGACCCGGCGCCACACCGGTGGTCGATCTCCGCCCGCAGCCGGCAATCAGCAGCCGGCAACAGCTTGGCACGCTCGACTTGCTGCGCACGATAAACGGTCGGCACCTGGAACAACGCGGCGGCGACAGCCAACTCGAAGCACGCATCGAAGCCTATGAACTGGCATTTCGCATGCAGTCGGCGGCGCCGGCCGTGGTCGACTTTGCCGACGAGACGCCCGAAACCCTGGCCCTGTACGGCATCGACGAGAAGGACACCGACGAATATGGCCGCCGCTGCCTGATGGCGCGGCGGTTGATCGAACGCGGCGTGCGCTTCGTGCAATTGTACTCGGGCGATACCAACGGCTGGGACGCGCACAACGACGTGGCCGACAACCATGGCACCTACTGCCGCCGCACCGACAAGCCGGTGGCAGGGTTGCTCGTCGATCTGGCGCGACGCGGCTTGCTGGACGACACGCTGGTGATCTGGGGGGGAGAGTTCGGCCGCATGCCAATGAGCGAGCAAGGCAAAGGCCGCGACCACAATCCCTGGGGCTATAGCGTCGTGCTGGCGGGCGCGGGCGTACGCGGCGGAATCGCATACGGAGCGACCGACGAGTTCGGTTTGCGGGCGGTCGAGAACAAAGTTCACGTACACGACTTGCATGCCACGATCTTGCACCTGCTCGGCATGGATCACGAAGCGCTCACCTATTTCCACAACGGCCGCGAAGAACGCCTCACCGACGTTGCCGGCAAGGTCGTGCGGGAGATCCTGGTGTGAGCGCTCTTCCTATCAGCCGTCGAACGAACATGAGCGCGCTGGCGCTCATCTCCATTTGCGGTTTGGCCGTACCGGCCACGGCCGCGCCGCCCGTGGCAGAGCCTCCCATCACCGCCGACGAACGCGACCACTGGGCCTATCAACCCATTGCCGTGGTCGAACCTCCACAGATCTCTGACCCGCGTTTTGCCACGCATCCGGTCGACCGGTTCGTCAAGGCGTCGCTGGATGCGGCCGGGGTTGAACCGCTTCCCCGGGCAGGCAAGGCGACGCTGGCCCGGCGGCTATGGTTTGACTTGACCGGCTTGCCGCCGGAGCGCGACGAGCTGGCGACGTTTTTGCAAGATGAGTCGCCCGCAGCTTACGAGCAACTGGTCGATCGGTTGCTGGCCTCGCCCGCCTATGGCGAGCGCTGGGCGCAACATTGGCTGGACTTGGCGCGGTTCGCGGAAACCGACGGC
>JBBDYK010000215.1:0-32283 GCA_040901665.1 Pirellulales bacterium
TCGATCAGGCCACGCGCAGCGTCTCGGTGCGCTGTGAGATCGAGAATACCGGCGCCGAGCTACTGATGCCCGGGGCCACGGCCACCGTCACGCTGGAGATCGAGCCGCAGGCGGTGAGCGCGCTAAAGTCGGCCGTCGAGGGCGCTGTCGATCGGCAGCAGCAGCTTGCGCAGGGCAATGTGCTGGCGGTGCCCGAATCGGCTGTGATCGCCACGGGCAGCCAGTCGATCGTCTATCGCGAGTCGACGCCGGGAGTGTACGACGGCACGCTGGTGGCGCTGGGACCGCAAATGTCGGGCAGTGACGGAGTCACCTTCTATCCGGTGCTCTCGGGACTCGAGCCGGGCGACCGGGTGGTCACTTCGGGCTCGTTCCTGGTGGACGCCGAAACGCGGCTCAATCCGGCGGCCGGATCGATCTATTACGGCGGGGGCGAGTCGTCACCGCGAACGTCGGCGGCGCAGACCGTGCGTCCTTCAACGCCGGCCGACGTCGATCGCACGATCGAGGCCGCCCTGGCAAAGCTCCCCTCGGCCGACCGCGCCGCCGCCGAAGCACAGCAATTCTGCGCCGTCTTGCACGACAGTCGATTGGGCTCGATGGGCATGCCGGTCAAGGTGCAGATCGAAGGAAAGACCGTCTTTCTCTGCTGCGAGAACTGCGTGAAGCAAGCCAAGGCCAAGCCGCGCGAGACGCTCGAACACTTGGAGCAAATGAAGACGCGGCGCGACAAGCAAACGCCGGCCGGCAAGACTGCGCCTGCCGGCCCCACGGCCGCCGACCGCAAGGCGGCCCGTATTCAAGCGTCGCTCGCGCAGCTTGCGCCTGAGGAACGCCGCACTGCCGAAACGCAGCGCGAGTGCCCGATTCACGAGGGCAGCCTGTTGGGGTCGATGGGCGTGCCGGTGCAGCTCTCGATTGACGGGCAGTCGGTGTTTATCTGCTGCGAAAGTTGCCAGGAAGACGCCTTGGCCAACCCGCAGGAGACCTTGCAAAAAGTGGAGTCGCTGCGGATGCGTAACGCGAAACCGAAGCTCCCTTGAGTTAGCCTACGACCATGATCGAAAGAATCATCGAACTGTCGATACGCAATCGCTACCTGGTGATGATCGTGGCGGTGGCGCTCACGATCGTGGCCGTTTACGCCACGTGGAACACGCCGGTCGACGCGATTCCGGACCTGAGCGAGAACCAGGTGATCGTGTTCACCGACTGGATGGGACGCAGTCCGCGCGAAATCGAGGACCAGGTCACGTATCCCTTGTCGCTCAAGCTGGAGGGTCTGGCCGGCATCCGGGCCGTGCGTTCGTCGTCGGAATTCAACTTTTCGATGATCACGCTGATCTTTGCCGACGACATCGATTTTTATTTCGCGCGTCAGCGCGTCACCGAAAAGCTGGGGGAAGCGGCGACCTATCTGCCCGCTGGGGTGGTGCCGTACCTGGCGCCCGACGCGACGGCGCTGGGACAGATTTTCTGGTACACGGTGGAGCCAAATCCGTCTCAACCGATCGACCCGCCCCGGCTGTGGGCGCTCAACAAGTTTTACATCGCGCCGCAGCTTAACGCGGCGTCGGGCGTGGCCGACGTGGCGATTGTCGGCGGTGCGCCGCTGGAGTACCAGGTCGATATCCGTCCCGAATCGCTGCGGGCCTATGGCATCACGCTGGGCGAAGTGTACGCGGCCGTGGGACGCAGCAACATGCCCGCCGGCGGCGGCGTGGTGCAAAAGAACAATGCGGAATACATCGTGCGCGGCGTCGGCTGGATCCGCGACAAGCAGGACATCGAAAACACGGTCATCAAGGAAATCAATGGCATCCCGATCTATGTGAAGAGCATTGCCAGCGTGCAGCTCGGCGTGCAGTTTCGACGCAGCGTTTACGAGAAGAACGGCAGCGAAGTGACCGGCGGCGTGGTATTGATGCGGCACGGCGCCAATCCGCTGGATGTGACCAACGAGGTGAAGCGGAAGATTCAGCAATTGCAGGCCGGCTTGCCCGCGGGCGTACACATCGTGCCGGCCTACGATCGCACGCGGCTGATCACCGGCGCGATCCACACCCTGACCGACGTGATGTGGCACGAAATGGTGATCGCCTCGCTGGCGATCCTGCTGATCCTGGCACACGTGCGCAGTGTGTTCGTGATTTGCATCACGCTGCCGCTGGCCGTGTTGTTCTCGTTTCTGTCGATGTGGGTGCTGCGCACCTTGGGCATCATCGACATCCAGGCCAACATCATGTCGCTGGCGGGCATTACGATTTCGATTGGCATCCTGGTCGACCAGGCGATCGTGATGGTCGAGAACGCTACCCATCACCTCAAGGATCGCTTTGGCGATCGGCGCGTGACGGGCGACATCAGCGAGATGGTCATCGCTCCGTGCCGCACGGTCGGCCGGCCGATCTTCTTCTCGGTGATGATCATGCTGCTGTCGTTCATTCCGGTGTTCATGCTCAGCGGTCGCGAGGGCAAGCTGTTTCACCCGCTGGCATTCACCAAGAGCTTTGCCATGATCGGCGTGGCGCTGATTTCGGTGACGCTGGTGCCGGCGTTGATCCCCATCTTCATCAAGGGGCGCTTGCGCGGCGAGGAAGAGAACGTGATCGTGCGCAGCTTCATCAACATCTACAAGCCGCTGTTGACCTGGGCCCTGCCGCGGCGAAACCTGGTGATGTGGATGTTCGCCGTGCTGTTGATTCTGGCCGCCGGCATGTTTCCGCTGCAAGCCGTGATGGGGCAAGGCGCCAGCGAAGAAGCGTGGCGAACGACGTTTCTGGGCGTGTTCGGTCTGGTCGCGTCGCTGACGGTGCTGGCGACGACCGGCCGGCGCGGGCACGACGCGCGGCATTTCTTGATCGCCGCCAGCCTGGTGGCAAGCTTCGGGCTGATCGTCGGGGTGGGAGCGAGTCCCGGTGCGCAATCGCTCATCGAATCGAGCGCGGCGCTCGGGTGGCTGGCGCTCGCCTTGGCGCTGCTGCCGCTGGCGCTATTGCTCTTCGCCGCGTTTCGCACGCAGCACCAGGTGCTATGGCGCAGCGTGTCGCTGGTAAGCCTGGTGCTGGTCGGACTGTGGTCGTATCACTTCACCAAGATCGGCGTGACGTTCATGCCGCCCTTGGACGAAGGGACGCTGCTCGACATGCCGGTGACCGTGCCGCGTGCGAGCATCACCCAGGCCGCCGACGATCTGAAAGCGCGCGACGCGCTGCTGCGGGGTTTTCCCGAGGTGGAATCGGTGATTGGCAAAGCGGGCCGCGCCGACACGCCCACCGATCCGGCGCCGCTCGACATGGTCGAAACGTTCGTCAACTTTCGGCCCAAGGAACTGTGGCCCAAGCGCGTGCTCGACTACGACGACGCTGCCGAGCAGGTGGACGCCATTCTCGATCGACTCGCCGCCGAGGGCTTCGTGCCGGTCGTGGCGGGAGATGACCGCGGCACGTTGTTGAACAACGCCACGCAGAAGGCGCTCGAGCGCTTCGACGAGACGATGCGCGAACTGGCGCTGCGCCGCTACGTCGAATTCGAGATGGCCTTGGAAGAGCGGCTGACGCGCTTCGCCGTGGTCGATCTGGTCGAGCGACTGGAAGAGTCGGGGCTTGCAACCTGGCCGGCAGGAACCGATCGCGAAGCAACGATCAGCGGCATTACCGCGCAGCTCAAGCCGCTGTACGGCAGTTGGCTGGCCAAGGCGCCGGCGCTGGAGGACGCCACGGGGCTGTTGCAGGCGGCGGCGCGCGAACTTGCTCAGGCCGGCGTTATCGACAACGTCGTCGCGGGGTTGGAACTGCACCAATCCTTGCCGGGGCGATTGGCCAGCGCCGTCCGACAATCGCTGGGGGCCGATCCACCGACGCTGGCCGGTACGCTGTGGGAAGACATCGAGAACGAGCGGATGCGCCTGTGGCGCGAGCAGGTGCAGCGAATCAACTGGGAGCTGTTCGATCAGGCCACGGCGGCGTTTGCCTGGTATGCGGTGGAGGAACTGGCAGCCGGCGCGATCGCGCTCGACCTGTTGCGCGGTGCGCCGCGCGCCGACGACACGGAACAGTTCGCCGCGGCCGCGCTCGACTCGCAGTTGGGCAAACCGTTCGACGACGACGCCTACGAGCCGTTTTTGGCGCTGCGGCCGGAATTGGAAGAGCACTTTCGCGCGGATGTGTTCCTGTGGCCCCGACAAGGCGGCCGGCAAGGCGACTTGATCGGCGACGAAATGGAGCGCGTGCTCAAAGTGCCCGGCTGGGCCAACATCTTCACGCAGCCGATCATCAACCGCATCGAAATGCTCTCTACCGGCGTGCGCACCGACATCGGCGTGAAAGTGTTCGGGCCAGACCTCGACACGATCGATCGCGTGGGCAAGGCGGTGGAACACGCGCTCAAGCCGCTCTCCGGCGCGCGCGACGTGCTGGCGGCGCCGATCATGGGCAAGGGCTACATCGAAATCGACATCGATCGCACGCGCGCCGCGCGCTATGGCATCGCGGTGGAAGACATTCAAAGCGAAATCGAAGTGGCGATGGGTGGCCGCGCCGTCACGTTCACGGTGGAGGATCGCGACCGGTTTCCCGTGCGGGTCCGCTACGCGCGCACCGGTCGCGAGGACGAAGTCAGCTTGCGCCGCTTGCTGGTCAGCCCGGGCGGCGGCAGTGGCCCGATGCGGTCGGATCGAAAAGCGGGGACGGCCAACGGCGGCATGGGCGCTGCCGGCACGGTGGCTCCGCCGGCGGAGCACGCTTCGCAACCGCAGCATGCCGGCGCCAATCGGATGCTGATTCCACTCGCGGCGGTGGCGGAGGTGAAGATCGTCGAAGGTCCGGCCATGATCAAGAGCGAGAACGGCGCCTTGCTGAACTACGTGACGCTCAACGTGCGCGGCCGCGATACCGTGGGCTTCGTCGACGAAGCACAGCGTGTGGTGGCCGAAAAGGTGCGGCTGCCCGAGGGAGTGCACCTGGAATGGAGCGGCGAGTTCGAGCACCAGGTGCGCGCGGCGCGGACGTTGCGCATCGTGTTTCCGGCGGTGATTGCGCTGATCTTCATCATCTTGTACTTGACGTACAACGACCTGGCCGATGCCGCGTTGATGATGCTGGCCGTGCCCGAGGCGCTGGCCGGCGGGGCCTTTTTCCTGTATCTGTTTCCCAAGATCACGGGCGGCTGGTCGGCGCCGCCGATGGACTTCAGCGTGGCCGTGTGGGTCGGCTTCATCGCCTGTTTCGGCATGGCCACCGAGACCGGCATTATCATGCTGGTGTACCTGCGCGAAGCGATCGAGCGCCGCGGCGGTTTGGAGAACATCGAATCTCTGGAAGAGCTACGCAAGGCGGTGATCGAGGGAGCCGTGCACCGGCTGCGGCCCAAGTTGTTGACCGAGGGCGTGGCAATCATCGCCATCTTCCCGATGGTGTTCGCCACTGGCGTAGGCGCCGAAATTCTCGCGCCCATGGCGCTGCCGGTTTTGGGTGGATTGTTGATTTCCGACGAGGTCGTCGACCTGTTCCTGCCCGTCCGCTTCTACTGGGTGCGCCGAGCCCGCTGGCTCAAGCTGCACGCGGGCAAGCCAGCGGCCACCCGCGCGCAATCGGGGCGAATGCTGGAGCAGCAAATCGGCTGACATGCTTGCCGATTGCTGCCCACGATGATGTCGCCGACGGCTGCGCAGCGCGCGGATCTAGTCTTTGCGAAGCGCGTCGTCGCGTTGAATCGAAACTCGATTGAATGGCAGGTCGGACACCTTGACCGATTGGCCCTCAACATCGGTGGCCACCAAGGTAATGGTGACATCCTGCTTGTCCAATTCCTTGTTCTCGGCTTCCTTGTTCTCGGCTTCCTTGTTCTCGGCGGCAGCGCGCCTGATCGCGAGCGTCAGATCCATGACTCGACGCGTGCGAGTCATTTCGGCTGGCTGGCCTTGCGCGTGATTCGCTCCGTGCGAACCGCCGAAGATCGCAAAGAACCCGGCAAATTTAGGATTGTCCGCCCGGGCATCTTCGATGGTCGCCGCCGTTTGATTGACAAAAACAAAGATGCGGAATGATTTTGGTGGATGCACCGGCAGGTCGTGGACAAAGAGCGCGACGTGCGCATTCATCGCGGGCAATTCGAAGTCGGCGAAGGTTGCCGTTCCATCTGCGGACACGAGCTGCGGTTGAGACGCCTCGGTTCTCAGGCGGTCGTATTCGTATCCGAGTGCGCGATAATTGAGAACTCCCTTCACCGTCGTCCCAAACGGTTCGAGCGGAAGGCTCTGAATACTTGCAGAAGGATCTGCGTTATTGCTGCTGCCTTGCCAATGAGCCCATTGGCGATCGACGTTGGAGTGGTGGGCAAAAAAGATCGGATCGTACGCTGCATACGTCGTGCTTCCCATGTGACCGCCAACCCAGCCGTGCAGATCACCATGGGGACCATCCAGCGTGGAGTTGAATTCTTCATACGACCGAAGTGTATAGGCATAATTGACACGGTCGAGCAGGTCGCTCAACTCGGACGGCGGTCGAGGGAACCGCCTGGTGAACTCACTTGTTCCCGCGCACTGAAATCTGAATCGCCACAGCGGATTTGGGTAAGTTGACCCGCCGGACTGGTACTCCTGGTCGGTGAATGCACGGGGAATCCCCTGCTGGATCGACTCGTTGGATGTCCAGTCCCAGTAGTGCAAAGCGGAGGAAGGGTTGATAGCCTGCAACGCTTTCTCGACCTTCAGGGTGTAGGCGCGATGCCACGGCAGAAAGATTCGATAGTCGTTGTGGCAAAAGTAGTCCGGGCAACCATGGTGGCCGGCGAGCTTTGCAAAGGCGCCGCCGGCCTGAAACGCTCGCCAGGCGTCGCGATACTCCCTGAGCTCGTCGGTCGTCAATCGTGAAATGTCACGGCGAAGAGTCGCCGCTTGAAGCTGCGACGGAAGCAGCGCTCCCGCTGCGACAACAATCAGCCCGTACACGATGCGAAGGATGGGATGCATTTTGTGCTCCTTGGAAATCGACGTCCAGAGACTAACGCGATTCGACAACAAATCGCCCCTCCATTCCCAGTGCTCTGTGTTGTCCGACACTGCAATAGTAGACGTGGTTTCCGGCGCGATCGGCGGCAAACTCGACCGTTTCTGGCGTGGACCCCGATACGCGCTCCGTGCGAGCCAGGACCTGTCCAGTGGCGCCGTCGGCAAGCACCCAATCGTGGGTTCCAGCGCCGCTGGTTAGCGATACCTTGATCGTCGCGCCTTGCGCAACGCGAAACGTGGGATTCTCAGTCGATTGCGCTGTGAATGCATAGTTTTTCGCCACGATTGAAAGTGTGACGACGTCGGATTTCAATGCGAGCTCCTTCGGTCCGATGAATAGCTTCTCGACCAGTCGCAGGATTTCATGGCGCTCCCGCTCCTCGAGTACTCTTCCCTGTGGCATAAAGAACCCCGGCAATCGATTGCCGGCGGGGTCGTGCAAAGGCAAGTTAAGGTAGATTGAGATCTCGGCGGCCCTGTCGCGGACGGCAGCCTTATCGAAAACGTTATAGATCACCGAGCTATGGCAGCGAAAACAATGATTGTCCAACAGCTTGAGCAACCGCATCTCGTCCAGATTGCCGGGGTTCCACCCGTCGGCAGGCGCCGAGGAGAGCGAACGAGCTGAATACGGTTTTCGCGCCCGATCGCCAGCGGCAGGAGACGATGACGTCACCTGATGCAACTGCAACCACTTTTTTGGTGCTAAGGTTTGAAACGTTTCCGTGCCAGCGATTCTTTCGGCTCTGAACGTCTCGTCTTTGATGTCCGTGTTCAGCGCAGCAACCACATCAAAGGCCCGTTGAAACTCAACCGAGGCATGGTCCTTTCCCCCATCAAATACGACGTCGTTCAAACTGGAAGACACTCCGCGAAAGTCGAAATCCGCCCAGTCGTACCATTGGTCCGTGTCGAGATAATTCGGCTTGGCGTACTTGAAGACGCCATTCACAGGATTGCCAATCTCGGGGCCGTGACCGTGGCATGCCGCACAGGACGTGGGTACGTAGTATTTAGAATCGACGCCTCCGCCCGCACCCTGCGTCGCAGCATGCCCTGGCAGATCGAAATCGGCAACCAGGAACCGTCCGAGCTGATAGCCGGCGTCCTGTCCCTGGTAAACTGCGAAATAGCACGCATCTTCAGTCTTGGGATCGAACGATTGTGGCACAAGGATGACTTGATTGTTTTGCGACAAGTTCTCAAATGGATTCTTATCCGGATCTTTCTCTTTCACATTGAAGAGAATGTAAGCGTGCTTCAGATTGGCGGCTGCTGCCGCGGAACCGGCGCGTGCCGGCAACCGCACCAGCTTTCGCCACCCCGGGATAATTGCGTCCCGATCGATCGGGATGAACGGATCTGTGGGGTCGTAGTAGGTCGCAATCTTCGGTGCAAAGAACCTGCTGACCAAGACCTTTGGTCGGTTGCTGGTGTCGTCCCAGAAATCTGACAACGTAAGATGTTGGCTGACACGCCCCGACGTCGCGGCATCCAGAGCCATAAACTCTGTATCAGTGCGGGGCATCAACAAGAATGAATCAAGCCGTTCCAGATCCTTCGCGAGAATCCCGCTGATCGGCGATTTGCCATACCCCAAATAGGCGAGGAGCCCATCCAGATCCGTCGCCTTGTGGGCGGACGGCTTGGGAGGAATCTCTTCAATGAGCGTGACGCCGAGCTTCGCTCCAATCCGCTGGTAATACTCAACCGCGAGTTGATCGGTGCCCGGATTGACTAGTATTCGAAAACGCGACTTTCGCTGGAGAATGTCGAAATAACTCTTGCGTTGCTGTTCTTGCCCTGGCTGATCGTTGACTGCAGCATGTGACTCCTCTTCGGCATGCGCCCGTGCGAATCCGAAGGATGCCGACGTCATCACGAATAGGGCAGCCAACCATCGACGTGGAAAGTGAAACATGGTCGCTTCTCCGCATTTGATGTCTTGCTTTCCGACTTTTGAGTCCAAGGTTGAAAATGGGCCAAGAGAAACCAACGGCAGCCCCGGAAAACACGCGCACTTAGCCTGCAGCGGGTTTGGTAGGAACCGATACGATCTCTCCGCTTACTACCCAGCAGCAGACGTATTCCTAGCCGAGCGCCGTCACCATAGTTCCTCCCTCGTCGCAAGCAACTTAGAATCCGACGCGCGATCGCGAATAGGGAGCTGTCGAAATCCGATGATGCCCCTATTCAGGGACTACCGAGTCGCCGAAAGTGCTACCACCATCAGGTGGTGCGCATCATTTCAAATTGCCAAGCTAATGTCAAGCTTTTGGATACGCTTGTCACCAGTGGGCTTGGCGTACGTCGGAGGGAATTGGCGCCAGTTTGGGCCTTTGATATCTCAATCTCCATTCCCTTGGCGCTGCTTGTCGATTCGCGCCGTTCTCATTCGACTAATGGGTAAGGAAGGAGACTTGCCCCTCTCCAGGATGTTCTCGAACGAAGGAGAAAAAAACGTGCCCATCCAATTGATCACTCCCTTCCTGTGGTTCGATCACCAGGCGGAGGAGGCGGTGGCCTTTTACACTTCGATTTTTCCGAACTCGAACGTTGGCAAGGTGATCCGCGATGGCGAAGCCGGGCCCGGTCCGGCCGGTTCGGTGATGACCGTGGAGTTTCCGCTCCAGGGGCAATCGTTGGTGGCCCTCAATGGCGGACCGCACTTCAAATTCACGGAAGCGATCTCGTTGGTCGTGAATTGTCAGACGCAGGAGGAAATCGATAATTACTGGGAGAAGCCTTCCGCGCTGACCTGAGTCCGCCAGCGAGCAAGGACGCCGGTTCCAGTCGGCCGATGGCAAGTGAGTTCCTGATCAGCAATTCGCAAATCTTTTTTCAAGGAGATCGCCATGAGCAAGTCCACCCAACCGATTCCGCCCGGGCATGAAAACCTGATTCCGCATCTGGTATGCGAACACTGCTCCGAAGCGATCGAGTTTTACAAGAAGGCCTTCGCAGCCGAGGAGCTGCACCGCATGCCGGGACCAGACGGTCGCATCATGCACGCAGCGATTCGCATCGGCAACAGCTTCGTGTTCCTCGTCGACGATTTCCCGGAATACTCCGGCGGCAAGTCCGAGTCGGCCACAGCCCTGAAAGGCACTCCGGTGACGATTCACCGCTATGTCGAAGACTGTGACGCCGCGATCAAGCGGGCCCAGGACGCCGGCGCCACGGTCTTGATGCCGGCAGACGACATGTTCTGGGGCGACCGCTACGGAGTCGTGACCGATCCGTATGGCCACAAATGGGCGTTCGCAACGCACATCAAAGACCTCACGCCCGAACAAATGCAAGCGGGCATGAAGGAAGCTTTCGCACAGGCGTCGTAGCGCGAAGTCGATCGATGCAAACGGCGGTCTGGGATTGAGTGTAGTGTTGGCGACGCGAAGTGGCACGGCCGAGGACGGCCGACGCTAGATTCGTCGGGTGATCGCCGAATTGATCGGCACCACGCGCGAGTGGCGAGTGGTCCTCAAAGCTGACTACGGCTTGACGGCCACCACGCGAAAACCGATGTGGTCATAACGCCGCTCGGGTTCGAACCGCAATCGAAATGCTGTCCGGCACGGCCAGCCCTCGTCGGACCAGCATCCGCCCCGGCGAGACCGGGATATGCCGCCATTTTCGCTGCGCGTCGCCGAAGTTTTCGCCCCATGCAAGTCGGGGTCCGTGCCGCCCGGCAGTCTCGCGTGGTACCAGTCGCGGCACCACTCGTAGATATTGCCGTGCATGTCGTGCAAGCCCCAAGCGTTGGCGGGGTAACTGCCGACGACCGCAGCCCGATTGAGAGAGGGTCCCGGTTCGGCGCCGTTGTACGGTTTTCCTTTGAAGTTCGCCTGCTTGCTGCTGAGCGTATCGCCAAACGAAGTGGCCGTCGTCGTACCTGCCCGGCAAGCGTATTCCCACTGCGCTTCGGTCGGCAGTCGAAACTCCCATTCCCTCGGGAGCTCGCCCGATTGGTGGCCACGTTGGGTAAGCTTCAGGCAAAAAGCTTCCGTCTCGGCAAAGTTGACGTTGCCCACCGGAAGGTCGTCACCCGCGGGCAACTCCTTGGTGAGCTCGCCCGGCAACTTGCCCATGACTCGTTTCCAATCTCCCTGAGTGACCTCAAACTTCCCGATCCAGAATCCTTTGGTGAGCGTGACTTGGACCTGATTTTCGCCTGGCCTGCGCTCGGGCTCGGTGGGGGGACTTCCCATGGTGAACGTGCCCGGTGGACACCAGCAGAGTTTGACGCCGGCTATTTCTCGCGTCTCGCCGGCGTGGGCTCCGGTGAATTCCCGCGGAGTATCATCGGCGAGCACGGCGCTCGAAGTGAACCCTCCCAAGGTCAAGAGTAATGCAAGTAGATGAACGTGCGCTCGACGCGATCGCGAGCGGACTCGACGAGCGAGCAAAGCACGCTTAGGTGTGATCCAGCAATGTACAAGCGGCTGATGCATTTAGTTGGTGGCGTCCTGTGAGTTCGGCGTCTGAATTGACAACGGATCGTTGGTTGCCGATTTCTCTACCAGGGACGTAAGCAGCGGCTGGGTTCCGATGCCATGTCCATAGACCAGGTCGCCGCCCCAATGCGCGGTCTGGACCGCGACGACGGATGCTCCGACCGCGGCACAAAGGACAAGGCCGCTGGCAACGAGTTGCGCGCCGGTGAGGAACGCATTCTTTCGCGGGAGCAGCGCCACGAGCGACAAAAGCGTCCCGCCGTAGGCAATGGTCATGAGTCTGCCGGCATTCTGGGTGTGGTGTCGCAACTGTTCCCAGACAATGGGCGGCACGCCATTCTGTCCGTAAGGGATATCCAACTCGGCGCGATTGCCCGTCGTTTCACCAACCACGCAAGCGCCCGCCAACAAAAGGAACAGCACCAGCGACTGGATTCGCCACTCGTAGCGACGCCAAAACACCAATGCCAAAAGCGCGGACGCGACGCACACGAACGAAAGCACGATCGGAAAATGCACGACCGCGGAGTGCATCTTGGGCGGCGGCAGCAATGTGTCCAGCAATCCGTTCGAGGTCTCCGTCGTCGAGGCATGGCTTCGTCCGGTTTCCGGCCGCGACTTTATCTGCGCGATCACGCTGACGGTCCCATCGGCGGCGAGCTTGCGTATTCGGGGAAGCCACTCTTCGCGCCGCTCGGTCTCGATGTAATCGTATTCCAGCACGTACAAATCGTCGCCGGCGATTGCCACGCCTTGCGGGGACCAACCGTCCGTTGCACGCAAGACGACGGAAACGTCGCCGTCCGGCGTGATCTTCAATACGGCGCTGCAGGCGGCTGCCGCGACGTAGACCGTGCCATCCGGTGCAACGTCGAAGCCGTAAAGGCTGGGCTCCAAGCGCGCTTCCTTGACTGCGGGAGGGTGCTCGCAGTCGGGAACATGAACATCGCCGGCAACGAGCGAAACCGTGCCGTCGGGCGCTATCCGCCGGACCGCTTTTTTCTCCGTGTAATAGATCGAGCCGTTGGGGCCGGCCGCCATCCCCCAGACCCATTCGGCCTCGATCTCGCGGCCATCAGGGCCAATCTCGCGCGCGATCGGCAACTCCGCGAAGGGTTTGGCCGGCTCGTTGGCCGCCATCCGCATGATCCGCACGCGCCGGTTGCTCATCACCTCGGGGTAATAGAACGCGCCGTCGGATCCGATCGCCACGGGATAGCTGGACGCCACGATCAGCGTTGGATTCGTGCCCACGACCGTCACATCGCCTGGCGGCAAGGCGGCAAAGTGATTCTGCTCGAATCGTCCCTCGCGATCGATCGCCAGGAAGTGATGGGCCGGTCCCCCGGCAGATGTGAGTTCTCCCTGGCTATCGACGCGCCACACTCCGTGCCCGGTGTCCATGAAAAACACCTCTTGCCCATCGTCAACGACGATGCCAGAACCGGGATGCGCCTCCGCGGGCGTCACGGCGGCAATGGCTGCCAGGCACAAGAAACACTGAGCAAACCGGATGCTGCGAGTGCTCATGGTGCGCAATTCCCTATACTGACCGGATTCGAAGATGCATTGGCCGTCGGCAGCAAGGCGCCAAACACGACAGCGGCCATGCACTTACTTCCCGATTCTAACTCGCTGGCATATGCTACAAAACGTTGTTTATTGTTCTTCTTATCATGTAAATCGCTGTGTGAACGTCCGGAGCCCATCGGCGGTGCGACGGATCGGACAACCTGCGGCTCGCGTGCTCGCACCGAAGAATCGTGGAGCATGGGGCGATCCACCGACGACTTGCGAATGGCCCTCCCCCCATCCCGCGAAGGTTGCCGCCACTGGCGAGATGATTCAACCGGTCCTGGAAAGAACGGGCATCGCGGCGCGCTGCAATGCCCAACTCGATCAAGGATGGCGGGGAAACTTCGGCCGCTTGGGCTCAGCGGGTGGTTGGTTTTTCAGCGCATCCAAGCCGGCGTGCACTGCCGCTTCAAGTTGCGGATCCCGGCCGGCGCGCCAGTCTGCGGGCGTGATTTCGACGGCCATGTCGGGACGGACACCTTCATTTTCGATGCCCCAAGAGCCTGCTGGATCATAAGCGCCGCGTGCCGGAATGCGCAGCCGCCCACCGTCGACCAGTTGCGCGGGCGCGCTCATCCCGCCGTACGGGCCAATGCCGCCGCCGCTGGTGCGATGGCCGACGATGGGCCCGAGCTTCGCCAGTTGAAACATCATCGCAAACGTTTCCGCGGCCGAGCCGTTGGACTCGTTGATGAGCAACACGGTGGCACCCGCACTGCGGCCGTTGACGGGCACGGCCAAATCGTCGCCTTCTCGAAACAGATAGTAGTAGAGCGGCCGCCGCGCGAGCATCTCGATGAACGCGTCGGGAGTGATGCCGCCGCCGTTATGGCGCTGGTCGATGATCGTGCCCGGTTTGGACCGCGTGGCAAAGAAACCGCGGAAGTACGTGGCGATATCGGGATATCCCCAAGAGGGGACGTGGAAGTATCCCAGCTTGCCAGCCGATTGGTCGCGCACGAACTCTTGATTCTGTCGGGCCCAGTTTGCCATGCGCAACGCGAGTTCGCTGCCGAGCGGCACGACGCGGATCGTGCGGTCCAGCGTGCGATCGGTCGTTTTCCCGACCGACAGTCGCACCGGCTTCGATGCCTTGCCGCGCAGCGCGACATAAATGTTTTGCGTGGCATCGAGCGGCTCGTCGTCGATGGCCAACAGATACTCGCCGTCCTCGACTTGGGCGCCCGGTTGCGACAACGGCGCCTGCAGCGGACTCGACGCATCGTAGTCGCCCGAACGCAACACGCGCGTCACCCGATAGAGCCCGTCGGATACCTCCAGATCGGCGCCCAACAAGCCCACCGGCTCGGGCTCGTCGACATTTGACGTGATATCGCCACCAACGACACTCAAATGGCTGACGGACACGTGGCCGAGCATCCGCCGCATCAGCACGTTGAGCTCCTCGCGCGAACGAATGCCGGGCAGGAATTCCGCGTAGCGGCGTTCGATCTGGGGCCAGTCCAGGCCGTGCAGATCGGGATCGTAGAAGTAATCGCGCATTACGCGCCAAGTTTCGTGAACGATCTGCGCCCATTCGCGCGCCGGATCGACTGGAACCGGCAGCGCTCCGACGGATACCGGCCGAAGCGAAAGTTTCGACCCTTGAAAGGTGGCCAGGCGCAGACCCGAGCCGCTCGCGCAGAGGACCGACTTTCCGTCGGCAGATACGGAATACGTGGCCACCAACGGAACCGCCTTTTTCAGTTCCGAGGGCGAGCGCAAATCGAGGCGATACAGGGCGCGACTCGGTGGCGCTCCCAAGCCGGGCGTTGCCGGCCATTCTTCGACCAGCACATACAACACGCCCGCGTCCCCCGCGGCAAGCTGGGCCGGCAGATGGGGCCCGACGTCAATCGGAACGACGCGCGTCTCGATTCCGTCGAAATCGATTGCAGTCGCGCTTCGCTCGTTCCATTTGACGTTGAGATTGGGCACGCCGCTCAAGACCGGCGCCGCATCTGCCCGGCGCAAAACGATGGCATTCAAATGGCGCACGACCAACGGCTGCGAGAGTACTCCCGACATCACGCCCCAGCCATAGTCCGCGGCCGGCGCATTGGGGCTCGACAGAAAATACAGATACCGGCCGCATTTGTCGAACACGGGCGCCTGCGCAAAATCGTCGCCGCGCGTCACTTGGTGACTTTGACCCGCGGTTACGTCGTGGACGTAGATTGCCGGCAGTCGATTCTCGCCATACTTGGCATACGCCAGGTAGCGGCCCTCGGCGGACCAGTTGAATTGAAACAGGCCTTGCGCGGATGAGTCCGAGTGGTCGATGCGAGTGATGGTTCCATCCGACAGGTTCGCCAACCAAACCGCGAGCCGCTTATCCGAGAAGGCAATGCGATCGCCCTGGGGCGACCAGGTCAACTCACGGTAGTACGACGGCCGGGGCTCGATCGAGATGGCCGTCTCCTTGCCACTCTGCACGTCGCGCACGGTGAGGACGTATTCGCCCGCAGCATCCGAGAAGTACGCCAGACGCTTGCCATCTGGAGATAAGCTGGCCTCGCGCTCCGCGACGCCGGACGATTTCGTGATGTTGGCCGCCTTGCCCGAATCGGTGTCCACCAGCAACACGTCGCCCCGAGCGCACGCGACGGCTCGCTTGCCGTTCGGCGCCAGAGTCATCGATTGAACCTGGGCGAGCGCATTGACGATGCGCGGTCGCAACGCCGACTCGTCGCGCTCGATGCCCACTTGAAGGGGCCGCGTCGTTTCGCTTGCCAGATCAAAGATCTGCAAGTCGCCGTGACCAACCAGCACGATCGCGTTCGCGTCGGCCGCCGCTTCCCGGGCTCCAAAGTCCTGGAGGTCCGTAAGCTTGCGTGTTTCCTTGCTGCCAGTTTCGTAAACGTAGAGATCGAAACGCCCGTCGCGATCGGACAGAAAATAGACGCGGTCGCCAATCCACATCGGATCGCGCGCATTGGACGTTTCGTCGCTGACTCGCTCCAGGACTCCCGACTCGAGCTCCACCAGCCACAACGGCGAGCACTCGCCGCCCCGATAGTGGCGAAACTCCGTGAAGTGATAGGCGTGCGCTCGCGGAAGGTACGCCAGGCGCTTGCCGTCGGGCGAAAAACTACCTACGTATCCGCCAGGCAAAGGCAGGGGCACTGGCAACGGATCACCGGCGCTCATCGTAAAGAGCCTGCCGACCCCTTCGCGATTGGAATTGAAAAGGACGCGTTGGGAGTCGCCCGCCCAGCCGACAGGAAAGTCGCGCTCGGGATGATGTGTCAATCGTCGTTCTTCGCCGGTGGACAACGTGCGAACATAGACGTCAAAGACGGCAGCGGTGGAAGGCGGGTCATCGGGAGATGCCGCGGGGCGCCCCGAAAGTCGCTCGCTGCGGCGCAAAAATGCCAACCGCGCGCCGTCGGGAGAAAAGCGAGGCATTGAATCGTGCGCGGCGCCCGTGGTCAGTGCCTCCGCGGTTCCGCCCGCACTGGGCACGCGCCACAGTTTGCCGCCACAGGCGAACACCACCTGGTCGCTGTGGATCGTGGCGCCTTCGAGGACGAAGGGTCCGTGGAACGGCTCGCCGCCGAACGCTTGCTCGGCGACAGGAAGCCAACACACCAGCGTCGCCAGACCGGCAACGTGGCAACGATTCCGAATCACGTCATTCATAGCGCAGCACCACCATGGGGTCCACTCTTGTCGCTTTGCGCGCGGGCAGATAGATGGCCAACCACGCCACGGCCAATAGGATTAGCGGAACGAGTATGAACACTTGCGCGTCCGTCGGACTGGCGCCGCTCAACAGCGGGGCGAGGAACTGCGTCAGGCCCAGCGCCGCGCAAACCCCGACCGCGGCGCCGATCGCCACCAGCCTGAGCCCGCGCCGCACGAGCAGGCCAATCAAGTCGCGGGGCTGCGCGCCAAGGGCCATGCGCACGCCGATTTCCAGTTGTCGGCGCGTGACGCTATAGGCCACGATGCCATACACGCCGACGACCGCCAGCAGCAGCGCCAAGCCTCCCAGCACCAGAAACAAGATGGCCGAAGTACGCGCGGCCGACAGCGACTGGCGCGTGTGCTCTTGAATCGTGCGAAGCGTGGAAAGCGCCAGATCGCCGTTGAGCGAACGAATCTGGCTCGCGATCGGAGTCAACATGGCGGCGGAGTCCCCCTGCGTCCGCACGCAGAATGCCAGCTCGCGCGAAGGCCATTGCGCCAACGGCATGTAGACGAAGGCGACGTCCTGCTCGCCGAACGTCCAATACTTACTGTCTTTCACCACGCCCACGATCTCGGCGCTTTCGCCGGGTCCTTGCGCCAGCAGCTTGCCGAGGGCGGATTGCGGTTCGCCAAAATGGCGCGCCAGCGTTTCGTTGACGATCACGACGCGGGCCGCGGTTTGCTTGTCCTGCGGCTCGAAGTCGCGCCCGGCAATGAAGGGAATGCCGACCGTACTGAAGTAGCCAGGAGCCACCGTGTTCAAGCCGACGTCGATCGACGCGCCGGACGTCAGGTCTTCGCCCAGTGGCGTGATGCGCGTCATGCTTCTGCTGCCCGATAACGGTGGAAACCGCGACGCGCTGACGGATTGCACGCCTTCGAGCGCACCCACCCGCTCGACGAACTCTTGTACGAACTGACTCGTGCGCTGCATTGAATAGCCGTAGATGCTCAACTCCGTGTCGAAGATCGCCATGTGTTCGGTTTCGAAGCCAGGATCAAGTGACTGGGCGCGACGCAGCCCCTTGACGAACAGGCCGGCCGAAATCAACAACACGACGGCCAATGCGAACTGCGCGGCCACCAACGTGTTGCGCACACGCGCGCTGCCGTAGTCGCCGCCCGGATCTTGATTTTTAAGCGGAGCAATCAGATCGGGCCGGGACATTTGCCAGGCGGGCGCCAAACCGAAGAGGATTCCGGCGGCCACCGACACCAACAGCGCGAAGGCAAACACCCGATAGTCCAAGCTCGATCCCAGCACGAGTCCGGTCGGCAGTTCGGGCAACAGCAGGTGGAACAGTTCGAACGCCAAAAGCGTCAGCAGCAGCGCCAGCGCTCCGGCGAGCACGGCCAGGAAAACGCTCTCGACGAGCAATTGTCGCACGATCCGCCACCGGCTGGCGCCCACGGCCATGCGAATGGCAATCTCGCGGCGACGTACCGTGGCTCTGGCAAGTTGCAGGGCCGCCGTGCTCGAACAGCTCAGCAAAAGCACCATGACCACCACCACGGCCGCCAGCGCCACCAACTGGCGGACGCCCTCGGCAATGGACACCGGTATGCCGGTAAACGGCGCCGCGGTGAACGACGTGAACTCGTTGCTGGCGGGAAACTCCGCAGCCAGTTGGCGAGAAATGTCCGCCAGTTCTTTTTTCACCTGCTCGAGATTGGAGCCGGGGCGAATTCGCCCAAAGGGCTCCATCCAGGAATGGCCTCGTTGCTCGCGCTGCGAGGGGATGTCGGGCCGAATCTCGTCCAACATCGTCGTGGGCACCCACAAGTGCGGCTGCACGACGGCCATTTGCCCGGTGAACGTCTGCGGCATGACGCCTATAACTTGGAAATCATGGCCGTTAATGCGCATCGTGCTGCCGATGACGTCGGCAGCGCCGCCAAACTTTTCCTGCCAATAGGCGTATCCCAGCACCACCACGGGCTGGGAACCGGGCGCATCGCTGTCCGAGGCGTGAAAGACCTCGCCCACGAGCGATTGGCGGCCGAGCACGTCAAAGAAATTTGGTGACACCATGGCGCCGCCGGTCAATTCGCTCGTCGTCTCCGATCGAATGCTGAGCCTTGCGCCGGTGGCGACCGCCACGTCCAACGTCGTCGCGCGGTCTCGCAGATCGACGTAATTCGGATACGAGATCGATTCGTGAGGCCGGTCGCCACCGGCTCGATTTGCTAGGATCGTCACGAGCGTCTCGGGAGACTCGACGTCGACGGGATGCAATAGCGACGCGTTGATGAGGCTGAACGTCGTCGTGCTCGGCCCGATGCCCAACGCCAGGCAGACGATGATCACGGCCGAAAAGCCGGGGTTCTTGCTCACCAGGCGCACCGCGTAACGAAGGTCCTGCCACAGAGAGTTCCACATGGCCGTTGGTCTCGGTTGGTGAAAGAATGTGCGACCGCGTATCACGGCGCTTTTGCGGGCCGATCTTCGACCACCCGGCCGTCCCACAATTCGACGATCCGGCGCGCGTAGCCCACGTAGCGCGGGTCGTGCGTGACCATGCAAATGGTCGCGCCCGCCTCGTGTAGCGTGCACAACAACTGCATGATCGAGTCCGCGTTCTTGGAATCGAGATTGCCCGTCGGTTCGTCCGCCAACAGGATTTGTGGCTGGATCACAAGTGCCCGGGCGACAGCGGCACGCTGCTGTTGGCCGCCGGATAGCTGCGACGGGTAATGCCGCATTCGATGCGACATCTCGACGCGCTCCAACACTTCCTGGACGCGACTTCGACGTTCCACCTTGCTCAGCGATTGGTACGACAAGGGCAGCTCGACGTTCTGCTCGACGGTCAAGTCACCGATCAAGTTGTAGTTCTGAAATATGAAGCCGATCTTTCTGTTGCGAAGCTTGGCACGCTCTGGGTGACCGAGCCCGGTTACCCTTTCGCCGTCCAGCGTATAGGTTCCCGACGTCGGCGAGTCGAGCAAGCCCAGGATCGACAGCAACGTCGTTTTGCCGCAACCGCTGGGGCCGGCCGCCGCCACGAACTCGCTGCGATCGATGGTCAAATCGACGTCCGAGAGCGCACGGGTCTCGACGTCCTCGACCGCGAACACTTTGCTGACTTTCGCCAGGTGAATCACCTGGGCCGGCCTCGATGCCAACGTGGACTGTGCATCGGGTGCGGATCCTGGCAACGACGATCGCCCGGTGACCTCGTTCATGGGATTTGCTCTTGGATGGTGAAACAAAAAAGGACGTCGCGCGGCTGCGTTGGAGTAAAGCAGCAACCGCGCGGCCACACGGCGCTCTAGAATACCGCCTTGTGGCTGGGCCGTCTTGAACGAGTGCAACCTCGAAGCATGCCACGGGGTGGGCGGCAAGCACGCCACGGCAATCCTGCCGTCTATTCGACGGTGGAGCGTGCTCATTCGGCGTGAGGCGCTAGAAATGTTCGATCCAGGACCGTTCCTCGGCTCATCCGTCCGCGGCCCAGGCGCCTTCCGCTGGTGGCGGCAGTCCGTCGGACTAATTCGACGCACGTCGCAGCCGGCAACGACACTGGACCCGTTTGCCTTAGCCCGCAGGATGGTGCGCGTGCTTCACCGTTGCGGTGTGCTTACAGGCGGCAGTCTGGTCAAGGGCACACCGAGGGGTGGTAGCGCTGCGTCGATCTTGGCGCTGTACGATTGCAGATTGGCCAACAGCAGCGACGCGCTTTCGGGAACGGCGCCGGTCGCTTCGTAGTAAGCGGCTTCGGCGCGCGGATCGAGTTTCAGCGATTCGCCTCGCAATGAGAATCCCCCCGAGAGGCCCTTGCCGGCTGCATAGTATTGCTCGACCCTATTGGGGTTTGCATTCGAGATCGCGCGCAGTTTTCGACCGAATGAGCCGCCCAGCCGCGCATAGGCGCCGAATGCTATTCTCAAATCGCCGCGCTGCTGAAATGTCTCGAGTCGATTGCGCGTCATGAAAACAAGAATTTCGTCGCTGGTCGTGTAGCCGGCCTGGGCGCCGATGCTACCCGTTCTGAACCGGACGAACTTGGGGGTGCTCCAGCCGCCGCCAGCCGTGCGCGTCAACAGGACGCCGTTCGCCTGGCCCCCGCCTGCGACAACGTTCACGAGCTTGAGTGCCGGCAGAATCAGCAGGCCGTGAGCGTCGGCGAGCACCGATTGCGGAATCGCAGTGTCCGGATCCTGCATGACGCATCGCAGCGCGAGATCCGCGGCCCTAACAGTCGCCTCCGGATCGGGCTCGGCCGCCAACGATTCTGAAGTCCCGATCGCCACCAGCGCACATGCGATCAGCGCTCCCCGCATGCTGACTTCCCTGTCATCGAGTCGTTGTTTCTACCGGGCGGCCGTCACCCAGGTGGCGGACTGTAACCGACGTCGTTTGGACCGTCAATCGCGACTGTCGGAGGCCCGCCAGCGGCGAATTTCACTCGTTACTGCAACCAGCCCATATCCCCCCCATTGACATGTATGTTATCCGCTATAAAGTATGGTCGCGTCGAAACAGGCGCACTCGTCGGGTCAGAGCGCGGGCGATCAGGCAGCACTTCATTCCTAGCCCTCAAGGAGATGAACCATGGCCGTTGTAAATGACCTGTGTACGACGGTTGGCGCGGGCAGCGTGGGTGAGACGGGAGGACCATCGTCGGAGGTTTCCCATGTAGTGGATGGGCCAACTTCCAAGGTGATGGTGGTGCGCAATGTTGGTTCCAGCCTCTGTCCGAACACGGGGGCCATGGCGATCCTGCTGGCAAACGGCGCTCCTGTCGAAATGGGAGACATCACGGCCGTTGGCAACGCAATCCAGAAAGAGCTCAGGCCTGGCACTCGCGTCACGGCGGTCGTGCAGACGTTTGGGCTCAACAACGGCATACTGTGCCCGCGGCTGGGAGTGCTGCAGTACAAGCTTCGCCAGTGCGAGCTGGAGGCCGAAGCTCCGGCACGCGGCGAATCGAGCGTCATTCATCCGGGCCACATCGCCACCCGCAATTGGTACGCTTGGAACGATCTTCAGCCGCCCAAGCCGGACGTCTTTCACATCGTGGGAGAAGTGCAGGTTCCCAATCCGGGCGTCAACCCGATGCTGGTGCCGAAAGTGCCGCCAGGGTTCAATCATCGCATTCTATTGTTGGATCTGATCCTCGTGCAATTGCCGGGCAACTGGCCGCAAATGGTCACCTGGAAGCCCGTGCAATTCAGCCGAGTCAACGTGACGTACGATAGCGTCGACGTCTACTATCGCAATGAACTCGTCGTCACGGTTCCAGTGGATGACATTCAGTGACGGCGCCTCGAGGCTCGGGAGGCGTGCTGCAGTTGGCATTGCTGCGATGTTGATGCTAGGCGCTGCGCCGACGCTCGTCGGCGCCGACGAGGTGATGATATCCTCTTGAGCAGAATTGCTCGGACAGTTTCGAGCGGTTTATCGCAATCCGAGCGTGGTTTGCAATACCCTTAGACTGGGCGATTCGACTTCTTGGCTGCGGCCGCAAAGCTCGCTGCGGCGAACGCCAATTTCCTTGGGGGCGTTGATCCCAAGGCTCACAGACTTGCCACGCACCTGCATCACGGTAACCGTGATGCCGCTACCGATGACGATGGATTCTCCAATCCTTCGAGATAAGACGAGCATCGTGCGGTCCTCCAGCTTGCCCCGCAGTCATTGTGATGATTGGAGGAAATGCCAAAACCCCCATTCATAGTGCTGTAGGGGTCGCCGTGGGTATGCTGGCAGTTACAGGCTGTTCGATGCGATCGCGAGCCGCGTTGGCTTGATCGCTGCGCACATCAATGCCCGTCGATGGATGGCGTTCTATGAACTCAGACAAAGACGCAACTCAAGCATCGGAGAGGATCGATCCCAGGCGCCTTTTGCAACTCGCCATCGGACTGCCCGCCTTCTTTGCCTTGTTCCTGTTTTTGCCCGCCGGCAATTGGGCCTGGGAACGAGGTTGGCGCTTCGTGCTGGCGTTCACCGCGACGATGGCGCTAGCTGCCGTGGTCCTGATGGTTGTGAATCCGGAGATCTATGCTGCCCGCAGCCACATTCACAAGGGAACCAAGCGCTGGGATCGAATTCTGCTTGCCTTTTTCTTTCCGGCCATGATCGCAATCTTTCCGGTTGCGGCACTCGACGACGGACGGTTTCATTGGTTTGCCGTGCCGTGGTCGGTCGTCGGCCTTGGCTACTTCTTGTTCCTGACCGGATTTGCGGTGACAGTCTGGGCTCAAGCAGTCAACCAGTTCTTCGAACCGTCCGTGCGGATTCAGACGGATCGCGGCCACAAGGTAATCGACACCGGTCCCTACGCCGTCGTGCGTCATCCCGGCTACTTGGCTGCGATGATTCTGTTCGCCGGCATTGCGTTGTCGCTGGGCTCTCTATGGGCATTGATCCCGGCTGCGATTTCATCGGGCCTGTTGGTCCTGCGCACTCGATGGGAAGACCAGACCTTGCAGGCTGAATTGCCCGGCTACAAGGAGTACGCCCAGAGGGTGCGGTTCAAACTGATTCCCTTCGTGTGGTGAAGCGACCGGCAGGGAGCTCTTCATCGCCGCTTGCGCAAGCCGCGGGCGACTCGCGTGGGTCCGGTTCGGCGCGAATGCTAGCGGCGTTGACAACTGGGATGGCGTTTTGCATAGTGCGTCGTCCCTGATCCTATTCAAGGAGCCGAATCGAATGGGTGCCTCAAATCGTCACAACAAGCAACAGGCGAAGCATGCAGCGTCCTGCCGTCGAGTCGGTCGCATGGCGCTGCTGACGCGATGTGGAGCATGCGGTAAGCCAGTGGTTGGCGTCGTGATGCAGAACCGAGATCGCTACTGCATCGAGTGCAAGAATTGCGGCTACTCGGCTACCTCTGCGTACCAACAAAACCAATAGTCGGCCAAGCGTCGAGCTTGCACCAGGGAGCGAATCGATGGCAAGAAAGAAAGCCCGGAGGCCTGGCGGAGCGGCGGGAATTGAAGTTATCGACGGAATTGATGACGCCGCTGACGACGCGCAACACGTAACCAACGGGAGCCGGCCGGACTCCGAGCCAACTGCCACCAGGCCCGGACGCAAACCTAAGGCTAAGTTCGTTCACCAGTCGAGCGATAATATCGGTGTCGGCGACATCAAGAAGGCGGCGGCATTTGCCAATTCTGTCGGCGGACTAGACAAGGCCGTCGCCCTGCTGCAAATTCTAAAAGTCGCCAAGGACGTCCAATAGAGTCGCCGGCACATATCGAATCATGCCCGCCAGTCGACAGGGCTGGCCTTTCATGTTGGATGCCGTGCCAGCGCAGAGCGGAGTCGAAGCGTGGGGAGGGCAAGGCCGTGAGCAGCGATGATTCCACCGCGAGCCCCAAGGCGCTGTGTCTCGACCAATTCCTGAAGCTAAGCTCTGTTGCCGGATCCGGGGGCCAAGCCAAGGTGATGATCCAAAGCGGCCAGGTCAAAGTGAATGGGGAGGTCGAAATCAGACGACGCCGAAAGCTAGCTGCGGCGGATGTCGTCGAGGTGAGCGGCGATACGCTTTTAGTGCGAGATTTCGTCCCCGCCGAGTAGTCCAGCCCTGATCAGGCTCGGCAGGGCCACTTGCACGATTGCACAGTGGCGGGCTAAACTCAGGGCCTCCCCACGGATAGCGACTCGACGGCAACGTAGGCCGAATAGCGTTCATCCATGCCTATTACTTTGGAGAACGCAGAAATGCCTGAAGGCACGATCAAGAAGTTGACAGACAAGGGCTTCGGCTTCATCAACATGGGAAGCGAGAAAGACCTGTTCTTTCACTCGAAGAGCGTCCAAGGTTGCACGTTCGACGACCTTTACGAAGGCCAGCAAGTGACCTTCACTTCGGGTCAGGGTCCGAAAGGTCCGTGCGCCGAGAACGTCAAGCCCGTTTAGTTCCGCTGCGGATCGCAACGGCTGACGAGGGTTTGCACCCACATCGACTTGTCCATTGCCATGACACTGGCGATGCAGCGATCGGTTCGTACCCGTAGGGATGGCAGCAGCCCAAGTCGCTCTGGCTATCGGCCCACGAGTTGGAATCGTTTGCGAGCTTCCCGCACGATTTCGTCGATCTGAAACGGGAGCAAGGAAGTCGGTGCTCCCTCCAGCTTGGCACGCCAAGCGGTCAGGACCTTTTGCTTACCTGACTCTTTCGACTCGTGATTGGACTCTTGCACGATCTGGCTGATCGTTTCTTCCCAACTGCGGAGATTCATCGACAATCCTTCTGCGCTGCGTGTCAGCGTCCGTGCAAGAATCTGGTTCGGTTTCAGTCGGTTCAGAAAAAGGGCCCGCTCGATCGGTAAATGATCGAATGGGCCAGAGGATGGAGAATCCCTCACCGGAGGCAGTGTTCCCTATTCTATTGAATCGGAAGACCGCTCCGGCCAGTTGAGGAATACCGGCGCTCGAGGTCAGGCTGTGCGAGATTCGTTCGATAGAGCTTGCCTGACCGGAATCTCCTGTCACATCGATGGCCGCCCCCATGGATTGCCCGAGCGATAGGGATTGCCGACGGCGTAGCCCGACAAAGGACCGGCTGGTTGGCTGACGGACGTTTCGCGGACGAGGTCGTCGCGCGCCAGCAGCGTGGCGCTCAGCTCGCAGCCCAATCCGGGTCCAGGGGGGAGCGGAAAGTGGCCGTCATCGCTCACCAGATTGAACGTCAGGGCGTTTGCAAACCAGGTGAGATAAAACGCCCGCACGCTCTCCATGATGAACAGATTGTAGACGCTGGCGGAAAAGTGGGCTGCCACGAGATTGCTAACGGGCCCACCTGGGTTATGCGGCGCGACTGGGAGTTGATGGCTCTCGGCCAGGGCGGCGATCTTGCGCGCTTCGGTCAAACCGCCGGCCCAATCGATATCGAACATCACGATATCCGCGGCGCCCTGCTCGAGAACGGGCCGGTAACCCCAGCGCGTCATGAGCCGCTCGCTGCTCACCATTGGCGTGCGCGTGGCGGCGCGCAATTGGCGTGTCGCCTGCGGATCGTCCGGCAACATCAATTCTTCGAGCCACATCGGCCGCAGCGGCTCGGTGGCCTGTGCGATGCGAATGGCGCTGGGCAGGTTCCATTGACAATGTCCTTCCAGCGCGATTTCCATTTCGTCGCCGACCGCCTCGCGAATCGCGCGGAACCGCGAGACGCCGTACTCGAGCTCCGTGGGGCTGATGTTTTGCCCAAGCGTGCGGCGCGCGAAGTCGTCGAATGGCCAGATTTTCATCGCGCGAATGCCCGCCTCAAGCAACTCGCGCGCGAGTCGGGCAGGATCGTCGTGAAACAGCTCGTGGTCCTGATAGTCGCCGTAGCTGGCGCACGTGTTGTAAATGGGGATTCGATCGCGGCACGCTCCGCCGAGCAAATCGTACACGGGGCGGTCGGTCAACTTGCCCAACAAGTCCCAAAGCGCGACGTCGATTGCGCTGATAGCGCGCATTTCGGCCCCGCCATAATTGCCGTAGTGGACCACTTTGAACATGTGGTGCCAAAGCAACTCGATGCGCGTGGGATCCTGGCCGAGCAACACCTGGGCCAGCGTGCCGTGAATGACCCGCGCGACGGCGTCGGGCGACTGAAACGTTTCACCCAGGCCGATCAGTCCGGCGTCGGTGTGCACGCGCACCCAAACGAGCAGCGGCCGCTCGGGATCGAGAATCGTCTCGAGCGCTGTGATTCTCAAGCTTTCCATGCGTCTTTCACGTCGGGATTGAGCAAACCGTTCGCGGGCCAATTGCCGGCGAGAATATCCAGTATGTTCTGCGCGGCACCGGTGGCCATGTCGTTGACGGCTTGCTCGTCGAGGGCCGCGACATGGGCACTGACGACGACGTTTTCCAATGCGATCAGCGGATGATCGGGCGACGGCGGCTCGATGGCCAGCACGTCGAGCCCCGCGCCCGCCAGGTGGCCAGAAGTCAACGCTTCGAGCAGGTCCCGCTCGTTGATCAGCCCGCCGCGCGCCGTGTTAATGAGCACGCTGCCGCGCTTCATGAGATTGAGCGTGCGCGCGTTGATCAACTCGCGCGTTTCAGGAACCATGGGGGTGTGAAGCGTGACGAAGTCGGATCGCGCCAACAGCGCGTCGAGCGCGAGCAACTCCACCCCGTATTGGTGGGCGAACTCGCGATCCGGATTGGCTTCATGGGCACACAGTCGCATGCCAAACGCCGCCGCGCGCGCCGCGACGCTGCGGCCGATCCGGCCCAACCCTACGATGCCCAGCGTTCTTCCGCGCAGCGGAATCGAGATCGACAGGCGGCGCCAATTGCCACCGCGGGCGTCGACCGCGCCAGGGACCACCGAACGGGCCACCGCCAGCATTAAGGCGAGCGTATGCTCGGCGACCGCCTGATGATTGCCCTCGGGCGTAATCGTCACGGCAATACCACGGCGCGTGGCGGCGGGCACGTCGATTTGATCGTAGCCCACGCCATTTCGCGAGATGATGCGCAGGGCCGGCAAGCTGGCCAGCACGCGATCCGTATACGGCTCGCTGCCGGCGATGATCGCCACGAAACCTTGCGCCGCTTCCAACACGTCCTCTTCGGTCAACAGCAAGCACTTGGCTGCGAAGCGAATGTCAAAGCCGCCGGCCTCCAGCAGCTCGACGTGCTTGCCAGGGGCGTCGCGCAATACTTCGGTGGTAATCAACACGCCGGGCATGGGGACCTTTCTGGGAGGGTCGTAGCAAGGAGGGGGGATGCAAAGACTTACTGAAGCGTCGGCGTGTCACGTCGGGTGTTTCTGGCTGTCGCAAACTTGCTGAACGAGGCGCGATGTTGCGTTTACCAGCAAGGCAAAGTCGGCGGCGATCGACATCCAGTTGACTCCCTTGTCGGCCCACTCGGCCAGGACTTGCGGGTCGTCACCGACGGCGATGCCCATCGGAACTTTCGCGGCACGTGCCCTGGCGATGATGGTATCGATGGCGCGGATGACCGCGGGGTGTCGGGGCTGCCCGGTGTGTCCCAAAGAGGCCGCCAGATCGTTGGGGCCCACGACGATCGACGTCAGGCCTGGCACGGCGAGGATAGCGTCGATGTTTTCAAGCGCCTCGTGCTGTTCTATTTGCACGATGGTGATGATGGCCTGGTTGGCGGCATTGCAATACTCTGGTCCGCCCAGAGCCCCGTAGTTGGACGGCCGCCGCGGTCCAAAGCCGCGAATGCCCTCCGGCGGATAGCGACAAGCGGCCACGGCCAATCGCACGTCGTCCGCCGTTTTCACCAGCGGCACGATCACGCCGGCCGCGCCGATATCGAGCACCGGTTTGATCAACACAGGGTCGTTGGCCGGCACGCGCACCAGCGGCGTGGTCTGACTGCCCTTGGTGGCCATGAGGTGACCCTGCACGCGCTCCAGCGATAGCGGATTGTGCTCGGTATCGATCCACACGAAATCGAGCACGCGCGACAAGGACTCGGTGACCGTGGGATCCATGAAGGTGATGCAGGTGCCCAACAGCGTTTTGCCGGCGGCCAGCTTGTCGCGAAAGTAATGGGCGTTTTCCACAGAATCGATCTTGGGTTGGATGAAAATGAAAGTGCGTTCGTTTGCTCTAAGCCTGAACGGGACCATCCACCAGTGCGCCGATGACTTTGGCGCCGCTGACGGCGGCATCGGTCAACGTTTCGTCACGGCCGTGATGGCGAAAGGCAAGCCGGTTGTGATCGAGACCCAGTTGGTGCAGAAGCGTGGCAAACAAGTCGGTAACGTGGACCGGGTTTTCCACGGCCCGGTAGCCGACGTCGTCGGTCGCGCCGTGAACAAAGCCGCGCTTGAATCCGCCGCCGGACAACAGCAGACTGAAGCCATTGCGGTTGTGGTCGCGCCCTTTGCCGTTCTGCGAAACGGGCAGCCGGCCGAACTCGCCCGTCCAAACCACGATGGTGCTCTCCAAGAGCCCGCGGGCTTTCAGATCGCGAATGAGCGCGGCCGAAGGCAAGTCGGTCTTCGCGGCGATCTTCTCGATTTCGCTTTTCACGTCGCCGTGGCTATCCCAGGGATTCCCCGGCGCGGGGAACACCTGCACGAAGCGCACGCCGCTTTCGACCAGCCGTCTAGCCATCAGCAATCGAGCGCCATAGCCGGCGGTCGTGGGATTCTCGAGCCCGTACATGGCACGCGTGGCCGCGGTCTCGCGCGCCAGATCGAGCACGTCGCCGGCGGCCAGTTGCATCCGCGCGGCCAATTCGTAGTTGCGAATGCGCGTCTCCAGCGCGGATTCGCTGGGATAGCTTTCCCGATGCCGCGCGTTCATGAGTGCCAGAAACTCCAGATCGTCGCGCTGCGCGCCCTCGGGCAAGGACTCGCGCGGCTGCAAATTCGGCACGGCGGTTCCCTGGGCACTGAACTCGGTGCCGCGATACAAGGGCGGCAACCAGCCATTTTGCCACAACGTCGAGCCGGTGCCGGGATATCCCTCCGGATCGCGGAGCACGATGTAACTGGGAAGGTTCTGATTTTCCGTGCCCAAGGCGTAGCTGATCCACGATCCCAAGGTCGGCCGGCCGGGAAACAACTTGCCGCTGGTGAGCATCACCAGGCTTTCCGTGTGATTGTTGTGACCGGTGTGCATCGAGCGCACCAGGCACAAATCGTCGGCCACTTCGGACAGGTGCGGCAACGCCTCAGAGATTTCCATGCCGCACGCTCCACGCGGATGGAACTTGAACGGACAAGCGAGCAGCTTGTTGGATTCGCTGCCCGGCTGAAACATCTCGACTTTGTCGCGATGCACCTGGCCGGCGCGCTTGTTCAACTCGGGCTTGGGATCGAACAACTCCATCTGGCTGGGGCCGCCGTTTTGCATCAACATGATGACGGACTTGGCGCGCGGGGCAAAATGCGCAGGCCGCGCTCGCAGATCGAAGGACGTCCGCGGCGCGCCGTCCACCGCCAGCGCCCCGTCGGCCGCGAGCATGCCACCCAGAGCCAGCGCGCCAAACCCCAGGCCCGTCGTGCGCAGCATATCGCGCCGCGACAGCGCAGCAGTAGCAGCGAGTTGGCGCGAAGGCTGGCGCATGGCGCACCTCTCTAGGGGATATACAGGAATTCGTTCGTGTTGATCAGCATCTGGCACAAATGCGCAAGCGCCTTGTGAGTGACCGCTTCAGGCGGCATGGCCGACTGTCGATAGCGCTCGTGCTGCTTTGCGAGTAATTCGTCGGCCCAGCGCAACTCGTCAGCGGACGGAAGACGCGCCAAGACAATTTGAAATGCGTGGCAAATTCGACCATTCGTGGCATCGCCGTCGCGCGCGACTCGGGTTGCCATCGCCGCAGCTTGCTCGACGATGAAGTCGTCGTTCAGTAAGGTCAACGATTGCGAAACCACGGCCGACGAAGCGCGCCGCGTGCAGTTGCTGGTCAACTCGGGTCGATCGAAGGCTTCCAGGAACGAAAGGTTGTAGCGGCGACGCGCCAACAGATACATGCTGCGGCGACGCACCCCTTGCGGTGCATTCCCGTCCGCTTTCACGATCACGGCGCCGTCCGATTTTCCCTCGATCATCACCGGGGGGCCGCCGATCGAGTCGGCCAACTGCCCGCTGACGCTCAAGATCGCGTCGCGCACGCCCTCTGACTCCATCTGTCGCAGTCGCATGCGCCACAAGAGCTCGTTGTCCGGATCGATCAATTCGGGATCCAGGGTCGAAGCGTCACCGGAAGCAGCCGTACGCACATCGCTTTGGCGCTGTGAAGCCTGGCGATAGACGCTCGACTGCATGATCAGCTTGACCAGCGGCTTGACGCGCCAGCCGTTGGACTGAAACTCGACGGCCAGCCAATCGAGCAGCTCGGGATGGGTTGGACTCGCGCCCGAGCGGCCGAAGTTGTCACTCGTCGCCACGATCCCCTGGCCGAAAAGATACTGCCATACGCGATTCACATAGACGCGAGCCACCAATCCGGCAGCGGCGCTATCGGGCTGTGTCAGCCATTGCGCAAAAGCCAAACGGCGTCCGCTCGTGTGCGAATATGGCGTATCGCCATTGGCCCGTTCGTGCGTAGGGGCCTGGCAGAGCACGCGCAGAAACCCGGCCGCGACTTCCGCGCCCGGACGATCGAGGTCTCCGCGCCGTAGCAGATAGGTCGGCGGCGGCGGCCCGACGTCGTACACTGCTTGAATCGTCCCCCAGGCGCGCCGCTGGGCATTCAGCCCGGCGATTGCGGTGACCGTTGAATCTGCGTTCGCTTTGTCGTTCGGCGAAAGCGCGGCGCCGACCTCTTCCGGCGAAACCTTGTCGACGCCGGCGAACTTTTCGGCAAGGTACTTTTGTATGTCGCTGCGCTTCTCTGCCGGCGTTTCCAAGGCGGCTTTGGTGTCGGCACGGATGGGTTCGGGCACTTCCGCCAACCTGGCTTCACTCAGGCGATCTTCGTAGGGCTTTCGCAGCGCAGCGAGCTTTTCGTTGCACTCGGCGACCTGCTTGTCGATTTGAGCATTGTGTGCTTCGGCCCGGGCTTTCTCCGTCGATGAAATGTCGGGCAGCTCGCGCTGGGCCGGCTGCAGCCAGGATTGCGGATTGAAGGCCGGCGCAAAGATCGCCAACATCCGGTAATAGTCTTCCTGGGGAATCGGATCGAACTTGTGACTGTGGCAGCGCGCGCAGTTGACGGTCAGCCCCAGCAAATTGCTGCCGACGACTTCCATGGTGTGTTCCAACACCGCCTCGCGGATATCGGCCGTGTTGAGCTCGTTTTGCAGGGTCTCGTCCGCCGCGGTGCGCAACATGCCGGTGGCAACCAGCAAGCGCTTCATTCGCTCCGTAAGGACCTCTGCCGATCGCCAATCGACGAGCTCGTCGCCGGCCATTTGCTCGATCACAAACCGATCGAACGGCTGGTCTTCGTTGAAGGAGGAAATGACGTAGTCGCGATACAACCACTTGCCTGTGGATACTTTGGTGATCGCGGCGTCGGTGTCGTCGCCGATCGTGTCGACATAGCCCGCGGCGTCGAGCCAGTGGCGACCCCAACGTTCGCCAAAGTGCGGCGACGCCAGGAGTCGATCGATCGTGCGCTCGTAAGCGGTTTCGCCGTGGTCGTCAAGAAACTCCTCCACCTGCTCGATCGTTGGCGGCAGACCGAGCAAGTCGTAAGCAGCCCTGCGAATCAGTGTCCGGCGGTCGGCCTCTGGTGATAAGCCGAGCGATTTCTCTTCCAGCCGGGCCAAGACGAATGCATCGATCGGCGTGCGCGACATGGCTGCCTGCCGAACGTGGGGTATCACGGCACGCTGCGGTTTTTGAAACGACCAGAACTGGCGATCCGCATCGGTGACGGCAGGCGCTTCGGACGGGGCGGGCGGTGCTTCTGCATCGAGCGTGGCTGCGCCGCCGTCGAGCCAACGGCGAAACAGTTCGATCTTGTCATCCGAAAGCGGCAATTCCTTTTCCGGCGGCATGGAACGATCGGCGATCCGCTCAAAGAGCATGCTTTCTGCGGCCGAACCCCGCACAATTGCGGCACCATTGTCGCCCCCGCGCACCATCATGCCGACCGAGCGCAAGTCGAGGCCCGCCTTGCGCGCCTCGAGCCCATGACATTTGAAGCAATGGGCA
>JBBDYK010000216.1:0-32086 GCA_040901665.1 Pirellulales bacterium
GGGGTCATTTCTAATGGTGCCTTCCAAGGGGACATTTCTAATGGTGGACAACAAAATTTAACGCAGACCCCTTGACTCGCGATGTGCGGCGACTAAACTCCCGGTAACGGACTCTTCCGTCGACCACCTCTTCGTCTCGTACTCACCAGCAGTCGGTCGCTATTTGCGGCAGTCGATGGGTCTCAGATGTAATTTTGGGTTTAGAGAATCCGCAACACAGGAGTTGTCGACAATGCGCTTCGGAACGATCGTTCTTGTAGTGGCTCTGCTTTTGAGCACACTTTGCCGCAACGTGGATGCCTGGCAACTAACCATCACGGGCCAGCATCATATTTGGAATTCAGTCGATCCGTCAGCGACTCACGTGGTCGGCATCGAAAACCCGGGAGCATCGACCGATCCGCTTTTTGCGTGGTCGCTGGGCCTGGAGATTGTGCCCGACGCGAGCGCGACCGGCACTCTTGAGTTTGCCAGCGCGACCGTACCCAACGAGTATCTGCTTGCCGGGCGCTCGGGCGGTTTGATTCCGCCATTTGCCGGTCCGTCGACCTCGATCGCGCCGATCGGCGACTCCGACGCGCTGTTTACCGGCATTCTCGTGCCCGGCACGGGCAAAAGCCTCTTGGCCAGCACCTTCGTTGCCTCGCCCGACGCCCAAGGACTGTTCCGCATTTTCGCCGTTGGCGATCCGTTCACCGGTTCGAACTGGTTCTCCAGCGATTTTCAGAACACTCGTTCCTTTGCCAACGCTCCGTTCACCGGCGGGCCTGTGGAAATCGGCAGCATCACGATCGTTCCCGAGCCATCGAGCTTGCTGCTGGGTGGGCAGTTGATCGTCGCCACGATGTTACTTGCGTGGCGCGCCGGACTCGCCCGAGGTGCGACACGCACATGACGAATAGGCGTGCGGTTTGCTAGGCCGAGGGCTCCCTTGCGCGGGTGTATTGCACCCCTCCCAGGAACCGCTACCATCGCCTTACACTAGGCCAGCCTCTAGGTGAAACGATCCCGTCCGAGGAATTGATTCCATTGAATTAGGGGTACAGGATGAGACTACGTCGTGTCATCAACCGTCGTCGAGATGCGATCCGTTCCGCTCTGCCAAGTCAGGTTCGTCGGTTGCGGCTAGAGGCTTTGGAGGATCGAAGAGTTCTCGACGCGTCCCTGGGGATCGATCTTCTGGATCACTTCGCCTACCCGGGAGAAACGATCACGGCGGAATGGTTCATTTCCAAGAGCCTCGCCGACACCAACGCCAGTGGCGCGATAGAGGCTGCGGAACTGTCGCAGATTCAAATCTCGGTAGACGGTCTGGGCATTCTGGCGAACCAAATCGAGTTCACGCCGACGCTCGATGAAAACGCCTTCATTGATCTCTATGGTGATCTGCGCGGCGTTGTTTCGATGCCCGTGCCTTCGGGAGTGGCGCCCGGCTCGCCGGTCGACGCCTGGATGACCGTAAGCGTGGCAGAGGACGTCGAGAGCCTCGGGGTCGTCGAAGGCGGCGTTTTGTCCGCTAGCGCATCGACCGGTCAGGGGACCACAATTCTCTCGACGCCGTCACAATCTCAAGCCGTCACCGCAACAATCGTCTCAAACGCTGTCGCCGGATTCGTGGCGCAGTTTGGAAATACAATCAATGGCGTGCCGACGGTCGATTGGCTTGACAGCTACGTGGACACGTTGAATCCGTCGTTGTCTCAGTACCCGGGATCGCACGATTACTTGCTGGACCAGCTCGCCAAGCAGGCAACCCGAAACGACCAGGCGACGAAAGTTGCGACAAACTACCAGCCGTCGTTACTTTGGCGGCACGTGCCAGAGGTCCTTGAAATGGCGTACGGGGGACGGGTAATCAGCACGAAGAGTTGGGTCCCCAACAAGCCAACCATAATTCTTGTCCATGGTGTCGGAAATACTGAAAGCAGCTTTCGTGGTACTGTCGAGGCTTTGACTCTTTTGGTTCCGGATGCAAATGTACTGGGCCTTGCGTGGGGGCTTGCGACACCGCTCAATGGATTGCAACGAAGCATTCCAAAATTGCTCAGCGATGCGGACTCTGAGCCATCACCGTTGCTGAAACTGGTTCCGTTCGACGGTGATCTTATTTATCTAAATGCGTTGAGAAAGTTCGTAGAGGCCCGCTTGAATCTTTCCGGTGCCGTCGACTTACATCTGTTACTTAAAATCCTAAATCGAGCATACACCCAGGTTGGGCGGTCGCCTTCCACGAACATTGATATCGTCGCTCATAGTCAAGGTACCGTGGTAACAGCGGGTGCACTCGCACTTGACCCACCGAGCGAATCGTACGACATCCACAAAGTCCTTTTTATCGGCGCCAATCTGCATCGCGAGGCGACCGAAGCGGCACAGGAGTTTGCTCAGATAGCGCCGCAACTGCTGAGCATTACGAATTTCGCCTCTCAGTATGACAAAACCGTCAGCAAAGGCTTGGAGTCAGTCCATGGCGTCGGCGCAGGTAATCTCGGCTTCACGCGTGAAATACCCGGACAGCAAGGCAATACTGGCCTACAAACGGAGGAGGCATCGTCGCTCGACTTGCTCGAAGGGATTCGAATAGTCCACACTCGGCCCCTTTTGAATTCGGGGACCGACCATTTTGGCGACAACAGCGAAATAGGTTGGTGGGATTGGCTGCTTCGAATGCAGCGCGATCAGAGATTCTTGGACAAGCATTTTGGGTTTTTGGCAACTCCAACTTCGTCCTCAGTGGATATCAGTTCTGAAGCGCATCGAGTCGGCGCACTGCCCGTGCAAATGGTCGAGAGACCAACTGTAATCGTGGCTTCTTCGACGCAGTTCGATATCCCCGTTCGAGGTGTGCAAGTGCGAGCACCTTCTGTCCCGTTGCCGACGCAGCCCATTGTGCCGCCCGCATTGGCCTCGGTCAGCATGACTCCTAATCTCGCCTTTCGCGGCGAGTGGCTTGTTGTCAAGGCCATTGGCGCTAGTGCCGCGCCGGGGCGACGTATTGTCCGGTTCGACGCGTACCTCGATCTCAACAACAATCAACTGATTGATCCGGGAGAGTATCTTAATAGCGATCACGACGCGGCCGGCGGATGGCGAATCGACCTGCCGACAATTGAAATTGGCCTGGGAACCAACCGCATTCTCGTGCGCGTCGCCGATGAGCAGAACACACCTAGTGTCGTCCGCTCGGCGACCGTGCAGATCGTCGAGCCAGGCTCACCGCCTAGCGAATTGCCAGCCAGCATGTCCGCTACTGCGGACTCGAAATACCAGATCATCCCGCACCGCAACGGCGACGTCTCGTACGACCCGGCGCACTATTCGGTTGGGCCGGGAAAGGTGGACCTGTGGGAGATTCGACCGACCAACGGCGGCGGATTCACTTTCGAAACGACAGGCGACACGGATACCGTGCTTGGCCTTTACAATCGGACGACAGGCGAACTGTTGGCGTTCGATGAGGACAACTCCACGGAAGGAGACAACGCAGAGATTGTCGCTACGCTTGACGCTGGCGTAGCTTACGTGTTGGCCGTCGTCAGCCAGCGCGGCGATGCCGGTAACTATGGATTGGACGTTATCGGCGTCAACCAGATTCTGGATGGCACGATCGCCACGCCTCCTCCCCTATACGAAGGCTCCGTTGCCGGCACCGTGTCGACATTATATGACACGAAATATTTCCGCCTTGACGTTCCGGCGGGAGGCACGGCCCTCGACCTGAGACTCCACACGTCGGCAACGCTCGACGGATTCGTACGCGTGGAGAATTTCGAGCACGAGACGCTGCGCACCTCATTTCTATCGGGCGCAGGGCTTGACGACGTAATTTCGGACATGCTCGTTACGCCCGGACAGATTCTCTATGTCACTGTGACGGGAATCGACGGCACGACCGGCACGTTTACCTTCGACGTGGATTTCAATCCGGACGATTCGGGTCTGCCCGAAGAGTTAGCGCCGGTTCCCTCCAGTCCTTTGCTGGTGACGTTACCGGATGGGTCCCTCAGCGTCATGGACAAGGAGATCTCGGTCGGCGGCCAAATCGACTACTACTTTCTGTCCACCCAACCAGGCGAGACGGGCCAGTTCGTTATTGAGACGTTTGGCGATCTCGACACGCAAGTTGGCCTCTATCGTCGCTTCGGTTCTCATTTTGCAGAGTTCGTAGCGGAAGACGACGACGGCGGAGCCGGTCTCAACGGCCGAGTCACTACCACGCTGTTGGCAGGCGAAGTTTACGTGATTGCCGTGCGTGCCGATGGCAGCGCCACGGGGATATACGATTTGTCGATTAGCGGTCAACCGTCATCCGTCAATCAACTTCATGCTCTGGGCCGCATCCTATCGCTCACAACTTTGCCGGATTTCCTGGCGAATAGCGATAAGTATACGCACTACAGCGTCGTCGCTCCTCAAGGCGCGACAACGCTCGACATCAGCGCCGAAATACTGCCAGGTTCTGAAACGCTGGACGTCGGGCTGCGGATCGTCGATGCTGCGGGGAGCGTCGTGGCTATGCTCGACTCGGCCGGGCCCGGCGTAAACGAACAGGCCTCGTTGCCAGTTATTGCGGGTGCGACCTATTTCATTACCGTCTGGTCGGAAGACTTGGCGTTCGGCAACTATCGCCTGCAACTGGATTTCGACCCTGACTTCGAGATTACCGAGGGAGCCGAGTTTCCGGTCAATTCGACGGCGTTTGATGATCAACGCTCGCCTGCATTGGCGATGAATGCCGCCGGTCTGTCGGTAGCCACGTGGATCAGCAGGCCGAGTGACAGCTTCGACCGAGACATTTTCTTCCAGCGGTTTGACGCCAACGGCTCGCCGGTGGGACCGGAAGCGCAGGCGAATTCACCCGATGCGACGGATCCGGGGCCACCTACCATTGGAATCGACGCCGTAGGCAACTTTGTGATCGCCTTGACCGACAATGGCCAGGTACTCTTCCGTCGCTTTAGCGCAGCCGGTGCAGCTCTCGCGGTGGAGACTTTGGCTGGCTTGTCGGGAGCGTCGTCGATCGACATTGCCATGCAGGGCAATGGCGCGTTCATGATCGTGGCCTCGAACTCTACTTCGTTGCAAGGGCGACTGTTCGATTCGAACGGCAATCCAATTACCTCGCCCCTTCTACTGGACGACACCGCCGACGATGTGGAGCAGGCAAGCGTTAGTGCCGACGGCAATGGCAACTACGTCATTGCCTGGAACGTCTTCAGTGACGGGTTTCTGGTAAGCGATGTCTATGCCCTGCGGGTTGATTCGTCAGGCAATGCCATTCCCAGTGGTCGCCATAGCTTTGTCGCGGGCGAAGTCCGTGGCCGCCGATTCGAAGACTCGAACGGAAATGGTGTGCAGGATATCGGAGAAGCCGGTATCGGCGGGGTTACGGTGCTGCTAGATGTTGACGGAAATGGACTACAGAATGGCGGCGAACTGACGCAGATAACAGATAGCCACGGTGACTATGTTTTCAATGGCGTCGCGACAGGTGCCTACCGGGTCGTGCAGGTCGGCGGACCCGTGAGTGGCCCGGCCGTCCTAGTCGATGCTTTCAACCATTCGGATTCAAGCGACCTCGGGCCCACCTGGGTGGAGCAAACTGGGGACATGCGGGTCGAGGGAAACCGCCTGCGATCGCAAGCGGGAACCGACGGCAAATCCAGGGCCGTATATCAGTCGTTCGATAGCTCCAGGCAGGCGATCACTTTCGACCTTGACTATGAGGCGGCGACCGGCGAGCGAATCGTCAACGCGCAGGCCTATTTGGCCTACGCGGATCCCCAGCATTACGTCAGTGTCAAGTTCCAAGACAACTCCATCGACGGCCAGTCGCAGTTCTATCGGGTCTTTTTCGATTTCACGGACAGCAAATCGCTCACTGACTGGCCGCGTATGCGTGGGGGACCGCAATTCGTTGACGTGGCGCCTTTCAGTTCAGCTCGCATCCTCGCCGTATACGACCCGATCTCCAGTACGTTGACGGTTGGTATCGATCGTGGTTTTGACGGCGTGTACGAAACGATCCTGACTCGCGGTGGCATCCTTCCCGACGGATTGGGGACGAAAGTCGCGATTGGCGGATTCAACAACGTGGCAATCGACAACTTGAGGGTCGACACAAACTGGCAGGTTGTGGTGCCCTCCGGCGCAGCGCCGACCGAAGCGTTCCGCGTTGCGCCCCAGCAAATCCAAAGCCAGGGGCCGCCAGCAGTCGCCGCTCACCCCGACGGGACATTCGTGATCGCCTTCGAAGCGAACGACACAGACGGCTCGGGGCGAAATATTTATGTGCAACGGTTTGCTGCCGACGGCCAGCAGAGCGGTCCACTGTCACGCGCAAACTCGCTCACAGATGGCGACCAAACCGAACCCACCGTCGCCATCATCTCGCAGGGCAAATTCCTAGTGGGCTGGACGACGGTCGACGCCGATACCAACGGGGTGGCCGTACAGTTGTTCGATGTGGCCGGACAGCCAGTCGGACCTGAGTTCTTGATCAATGAACATCAGCCGGGAATTCAACAACGGCTTGCCTTGGCCAGCGACGGCGACGACAAGTACCAGGGGGCCTGGGAAAGCAACGGCCAGGATCTGTCAGGCTGGGGAATCTTTGGACGACGGTTGACGATTGACGCGTTGCTAGAATCAGAGTTGACGGTAATCGATTCCTCGGGAGCTTCCGAAGACCGGTTCATGCAATTTGAGTCTCCTGGCGAGGCTGGAGCACTTGTTGCATTGCCTTTTGCCGCCAACATTCAAACGGTGGTGATTCGCAATGACGGAAACCGCGAGTTGACCATCAATGATCTTGACGTTTACGGTGAGCATGCGGCGTACTTCTCTCTGAGTGACGACACGGGATTCACCCTACTGTCCGGAGAATTCCGCGAATTGACAGTGGAATTCCTCGGCGCCGTACAAGGCGAGTACTTTGCTGCATTGCGAATCTTTCACAACGACACAGCGGATGCCCTCAGCCGACAGTTCGAGGCCAACCCCTATTGGATTAGCCTGCTGGGCGACGTACCTGACGTTGTATCACCTTCGGTCGCGCGGGTGCTTGTAGCGTCGAGCACGCCGTGGACGATCACATTCCTTGAGCACTTGGACTCGCCTGGCGACGTCCTGGGCGGATTCGCCGTTCCAGTGGGTACAGGTGAGCAACTGCGGACCTTGCCTTGGACAAACATTGACCAAATTAAGATTGCGTTTTCGGAGGATGTCATCGTCTCGGAAAGCGACCTAGCCGTTCTAGGCTCGAATGTCGCCGAATACGAGTTCCTACCCGACGGTTTCAGCTACGACCCGGCAACATTCGTCGCGACATGGACACTTGCGAGCGTCTTCGGACCGGACACACTTCGGCTCGTGCTGTCGAGCGCGGGGATCACTGATGCGGCTGGCAACGCACTCGATGGAGAGTGGACGGACCCGATCGCATTGACCGATGTTGGTACGCATGCATTCCCTTCTGGTAATGGAATTGTCGGTGGGGATTTCCTGTTCCGTTTTAACGTCGTACCCGGCGACGTCGACGGGAACAACGGCGTGAATTTCGGCGACTATCTACAGGCACGTGCGCTTGTTGGCAAAGTAGCGGGCGTGCCTGGGTACCACTCGCGGTTTGACCTCGACGGCAACGGAGGCATCAATTTCGGCGATCCACTGTTAACTCGCAGTAGAATTGGAAGCGTCCTACCGACCACGGAGCCGGCAATGCCGACTGCACCCAGCCCGAGTCAGGACTTGCACGTTATTGACTTGGAACCGGGTGAAGGGCACGGGATGACCAACGATCAGGTTGACGACAAAAGTACTCTTCCCATGAGTAGAGTGCCGTCAATCTACAAGATCGATAAAACCGCTGACTTGGCGCACGACGCTGCCCTGCGGCAATCGGCTGGCGAAGCCCCGCACACCTCCTCCGCTGTCGTGGCCTCGTTGGCGATTGCCACGGCGGATGCAGCCACTCTCATGCCGAAGTTCCAACACACAATCGTTTCGCTTGTCGGCTCTGGCACTGTGGTATTACGGCCTGCAGAATCCGGACCCATGGTAGAAAATGAGGCCCATGCCGCGTCAAAGCTTACTCCGTCAAGCCAGTCAGGGATCGCTGACGACGCGATGCTATTTGATAAGATTCTAATCGCGAGCGAGGCCCACACGCCGACCATTTCGCAAGAGCAACGCCTCAAACCAACGGACATTGGAAACATTAAGCCCAATTTGTCAATTACCAATGTGAACCTCACGTTGCGCGTCGAGGAACTTCGACCACCGGGAGTGTTGCACGCCAGAGACACATTACTGGCGGCACTGGCTCTGTCCACAAGCGGGATAAGGTTCGATCCGTCCCCCTTGCCTATGGGGCCAGTGACGCAGCAGGAGCTTCAGCTGCCGACGGCTCAGGTATTTTGTAGCGGACAAGTGATCGCCAACGGTGTTGCAGGGAAAGTCCGCAAGGTGGCTGCTTGGTCGTCCCTTGTGGACGCTGTTCACGGCCAGAGAACCCGTGGCTGGTTCGACAACGACGCCGACGCTGTCGACGCTGAGCTTAAACTTCGTCCACTTGGCCAATAGCTCCTCCGCTTAGTACGTTTGGTGGAGACCGGTCAGTTGGGGCGGCTGCTCTTTCGAACGGCCAGGTGAAAACCTAGTGGCTGACTTGGCGGAATGCTGGGCATTGGCACCGCACCCGGCCTTAATGCTTCGCACCTCGTCGCGGGTACCAGTCGCATGTGCCGGGCGGCCGTTAGTCAGATGAAATTGGCCGCGTGCGCATGACATTTCAGGTCGAATTCAATCCCACTGTTCCGCGCATCATGCGTCGACACATCAGGCGATTGACAAGGTTATTTTGAGGCCACAAGTGCGAGTATTGCTATGCGGAATGCCGCCGGCAGAACATCCCACCCTGCAATGACCTGTTGTAATTCCGCGTCACACAACGCCATTTCGAGCCATTTGAGGCGACCAGTATGCAGCGCATTTGCAGCGCGGCACATTTCGCAATCGACGCAACTGCAAGTGGCGCAATTGCTTGATGCAGAATCGGGCTCAGGTTCAAATCCTGTCGCCCCGATTTCTGTTTTCGCAACTCATGTGATTTCGGTACCTTGCGAGGATTCGAGCTTCAGGCGGTTTTCCTGTCGCCCTTTGGTATCGATGGTCTGCTTCGTTAGCGCAAGACGATTGTCGACCTCAGTTTGCGCGATATGCTACGCGGGTTGCTTGGCCGGCCAAACGCTTATCAAAGCCGCCAAAAATGCAGCGCATTTGCAGCGCGGCAATCGGATCATGAACCGCCGACGCGGCGAGACCGATTCTCTTCGCGCGAGGAACGGGCCCGAGACCATGCACGCTTTAGGCTAGCCCAACGGTCTGCCGGCGAACGAGCGCGGCCTCGAGTTTATCGGGCAGCTCTGGCAACGCCAGCCCGTTGCGCTCAGCCAGAAGCCAGACGAACGATTGGCTCACGGCAACCCAGAAGTACGGATTGGGCACGTCCCGTGCGTCGCTCTTGACAAACTGGCTCACCGAATCCTTCAGCGTCTTGTTGAACGCTCTTTGGTCCTTGGCCAGTGCCGCCTCCCACGCGGCGCAGAGCAGTTTGGGCCGCCGCGCGCGGCTGGCCTTGACGTGGATCAACATGGCCTCTGTGCCAGGCATCGGCGTGGGACTCAGGCTCGAAGCGATGCACAAGTACAGGAGCATGTCTGCGTCTTCGTTGATGCCGCCTCGGTACTCCATTTCAATGCTGGCGTCGAACCACGAGCAGATCTTCGCGATGTCGTCCCAACGGCCGGTCAGACCGCCGAGCAACAAAGCATTTGGCAGTACGTCGAACCACGGCAAGGCACGATCGGGCCGCGATTTATCGAGGTCCTTGGCATCGGTTTCGTCGGCACGCCACCAATCGCCGAAAAAATATTGAAGCGAATAGTCTACCCCTTGATTCAAATCATTCGACAAGTTTTCAATCGGTCCATAGCCGAGATGCTCAAGAACAGCGCACCTGACGGACCAACGAATCTGCGATTCGCGGGGAAATGCCTGGTGTGGTTTCGCCGGCGCCGTGACTTCCAGGTACATAGCCTTCTCGTCTGCCATGCATTGCATACATACCTCAACAGTGGTACGCAGATTCTTTCCTAGAATTTCATGTCGCTTTAAGCTCATACTCGAAATCCCTTCCGCCACTCATTAAAGCCAAGGCCGCTTGCTGCAATTATATCTGCGCCGATGACGGACAGTATGTTACGCCAGCCCGATCGACTGGCGGCGGACAATGGCGGCGTCGATTTCCGGCGGCAGCTCAGGGAAAGCGAGCCCGTTGCGCTCGGCCAAGAGCCAGACGAACGACGGATGCAGCGCGACCCAAAAGCTCGCATTGGGCACGTTTTTGGCGTCGACCTTGAGGAAGTGGTTCACTGAGTCCTTGAGCGCCTTGTTAAACGCCTTCTGGTCTTTGGCCATGGCCGCTTCCCAAAGGGCGCACAGCAGCTTGGGGCGCTTCGTACGGCTGGCCTTGATCTTAGCGGGCATACCTTCGGCACCCGGCATGGGCGTGGGACTGAGATTCGAGGCGATGCACAGAAACAATTGCATATACGTGTCTTCGATCAAGCCGCCCTGGTACTCCATCCCGATGGTCTCATCGAACCAGGAACAGATCTTGGCCAGGTCATCCCAACGACCCGTCAAGCCGCCAATCAACAAGGCGTTGGGCAAAACATCGAACCACCGCAATCGTCGATCGGGCCGCGACTTGTCGAGCGCGATGGCGTCCGAATCGGAAGCCCGCCACCAATCGCCGAGAAAGTATTCCAATGCGCGGTCAACGCCTCGATTGAGTCGAGCGGAAACATTCGGCAAGGGTCCATATCCGAGATGCTCCAGCACCGTATACGCAACGGTCCTGCGCAACTCGGATTCTCTGGCAAACTGTTGCCTGGCGGAGCCAACGGCCGTCTGCTCTGCGTCCAGTGCATCGCCTTGCGCGAGGACCGACAAACAGACGTCCAGTGGATCAAACAGCTTGCGCCCCAAAATCTCGTGTCGCCTCTGAGTCATTCCTCGAATCTCCGCGACGATTCTTTCGCTCAGGTGTCGGTCTGCACCCACATCACGCGGCCTTCCTCGGCAATCTTGCGGACCGGTTCCAGCAGTCCTTCAAAGAACTGCTCTTGTTCATCGGACCACTCCTCATCTTCATCTTCGTCGCACGGCGCCTCGAAATGCGGGCGGACCCCTTCGAGCTGGGCCAGCAGCTTTTGCACGTCGGCTGGCGGATAAAACGCGTAGTTCAGCTCCAGCTCAGACCAAGACCTTCGCGAGTTGCGAAAGCCGCTGCCGCCGAACTGTGGCTCGGCCATCATCGTGGCTCCCTGCTCCGCGGCCATCGCAGCGGCGTCCCAATACAGGATGCCGTCGTTGTCGTTGCGGAAGTCGATCCCGAACTGCTCGCCGACCTCGCCTTGCAGACTGCCCAGCACCTGGTTGCACCAGATCACGGCGTCGCCATAGGTCAGGTCGGCATACCAATCGGGCGAGGCCAGCCGTCGCTCGATTGATTTTGCGAGCGCCACTCGATCCAGCGGCCACTTAGCGTGATCCGCAGCCAGCTCGTCGCTGTACTCGCCCAACACCTCGTCCAGCCCATCGAGCACGTTTTCGGCCAGCGCCATGCACTGCTCCATCGTGGGAGCGGTGGTCAATTGCTCGAAGGTCTTGGCGTCCAGCGAACAAATGACGTACCCAGCCATGCGGTCTCCCCATTGAATAACAGGTGAATCGTTCCGGCACGACAAGTGACTGACCCGGGCCGAATCATAGCACAACTCGATTGTCGCCAAAATTTTTCGCGCGAACTTTCTTGCTACGCCCGCCCCGAGGACCGCTGCTGACGGCAGACAGCCGCAACCTGGTGCATCGCGCTTGCCGAAATGGCGTCACGAATCACTGCGATGCCACCAAAGCCATGATCGCCCTGCGAATGGGATCTGGCAGATCGACCCACGCAGTTATGACCCGTTGCAGATCAGAGTCCGTTGATGTCAATGCAAGCCAACCGAGGCGGCCCGAGTGCAGCGCATTTGCAGCGCGGCACCCGTCACTGTTTTTGCAAAGACAGTCCTCGTTTTCAGTTGAGACGATTTTGATCGCAGGTTCAAATCCTGTCGCCCCGACTATTTCACAGCATCAAATCTGATCGGCGGTTGCGAGAGCGACTGCTGGCGGGATTTGAACCTTCAGTTTGATCGCTTGCGCCATCGCCGAGTTCATCCTAAGTCGGTAGCACAGCCAGACTAAAGGGTCGGAGAGAGCCCGAATAGGAAGTCGGGAACTCCATTCACCCTGACCACGGCGTCGACGCAAAGCCTAAATTCTCCGCGATCCTGCCAGCAATGAAGCCGCCCAGGCGCGCGCCGTCGCGATCGTCACGGGCTCCTATACTTCCTGACTCGATGGGCTTGCCGTGGGGCGACCCGCGTTTTGCAAAACAGTGCAGTCGCTCCGCCGCGCTACCAGCGGACCTGGTGCTGGACGTAGACGAGCTCGGGCGAGACATCGGGCCCGGTTTGACGAATATAGCTTCCCGGAAACAACTTGGAGAAGCCGACAAGAATGTCCTGGTGGGCCGTCAAATGGAAATTGACGAGCACGTCCAGCTCATCACCAACGTTGGTGCCGGCGGCGCCGGTGGGATCGACGCGCAGCACGTTTCCACCAGCGCCGAAAAGTGGGGATCGTGCTTGCGCTAGGTGAAAATTGTGGTACTGCACGAGCAGGTAGGTCCACTTGGTCGGAAATAGCACCACCTGCATGTTCAAGTCCTGGATATTTTGTCGGGCGACCAGGTCGAGGTATCCAAGATAATAGTGGCCGAACGGGTAGAGCTGGTTGAACGTGCCGAACGTGTCGCCGACGCCGGGTTGCGCATCGCCTGAGGCGAAATCGTAGTAGATCCAGAACTGCGGAGTCATCTCGACGTTCTTGAAGTTGTAGCCGATGCCGGTGGTCGAGGCCGCGGCCTGGAGCTGTTGATTCGAGTGTCGGCCGACTTGCACCATGGCTTCGGCGTCGTACAACCAGGTGTTGTCGACGTCGCCGACGATGCGCGTGCCGAGCGTCGTAAAGTTCGTTCCACCGAGCAGGCCGGACTCGCCGGCGAACACTTGATTCGAATTGTTCAGATTCAGCGCATATAGATCCAAAAACCGGCCGGGTTTCGCGCGATATGTGGTCCAGATCCCCGTAAAGTTTTGGCGTTCATCCGGGGAGTCGAAATAAGTGGGGTTGGGCACGATTGGCTGCAGCCAGAACGCCGTGGCGTCCCATTGCTCGCCTTGCCTGAACACGCGCACTCCTTGGAACGTGCGCAGCGTATTGGCCCAATCGAGGTTGGACACGATACGTTGGGAGCCGAGGCTGATTTCCTGCCGCCCTCCCCGCGCATAGACCGGTCGATCCTGCCACTCGAACAGTTTCACGTCGACGAACAAGTCGACGAGATCCGAGCGGTCGCGATCGATGGGAAGCGGCGCGAGCTCGGCGCCGAAGTGCTGGGCATCAAGGTATTGGACAAAGAAGCCGAAATCGTCGCGATGGTACAATGAGCCATAGACAAGGGTCCGCAACTGTTCGTAGCGATTGACCGAAGGCGTCAAGCGACTGTCGATCTCGTTCATGTAGCGATCGCGTACTTCGCCGCCGGTGGAAAACAGCCAGTCGTCGCCGATCCGGCGGCGCTTGAGGCCATCCGACCACATGTGGTAGGTGTTGTTGGGATCATCGAGGTAGCGAAAGTCGACGTCGTAGAACGGAAATGGCTTGAGGCTGATCCTGCCCCATGGAAACGGTGGCGGAGTTTCGCGATACTCGCCGGAGAGAAAGTCCCAGGCCGAGTAGTAACCCGGACCGGTCGGTGGCACGGGAAAGAGCCCGAGCCGCGGGAAGGCTGACGTAGGTGGCGTCCGAGCAAGCCAATCCGCCGACGGATCAACCGGTCGGCGATCGCCCGAGAAGTTAGCTGTCCTCGACTGAGCCGCGTCCAGTGCGGGAACATCCTCCAACAGCCCGCCGACATCGCGGATGTCAGGGAATGGGGGCTCCGGTTCATCGCCGATGGCGGCGGGCAACGACGCGATGAGAATCGCCGCGGGCAACAACCAGCAAATCGCCTTGAGGATCATGTCTTGGCATGTCGGCTGCGTCAATCACCTGCCAACGTTGGTCGCGATCGCGATTGGAACCACCGTTGACACATTACAAGAAGTCGGTCGCACGGCTCGTGCGGTTGATCCGACTTCGGTAAACCGTAGTCCTCGTTCGACGCTGATCGGAAGACCTTGCCCAATCGTCACATTGTCGCAGCGCAATAGCGAGGGAGGTCGGGAATCATCCTCGCAACCACGAGCTTGCGACGACTCCGGCGATTTCGCCCATGATGCGATGGGTCACAGCCAGCTCGAGCAGTTCGGCTAATGAGTCCACTTGCAGCTTGCGCATGATTGCCGCTCGCCGCATTTCCACGGCGCGCTGCGAGATGTAGAGTTTGGAAGCCATCGCCTTGTTGGGAGCACCGGAAAGGATTAGCTGCAACGTTTCCCGCTCGCGATCGGTCAAGCGGGCGATGCGCGCGTCGAGCTGGTTGAAATCAGCCTCGCGGCGCCGCCAGTCCGCGTCGAGAGCCAGGGCACTCTGAATGCGATTCAGCAGCGTGTGGCGATCGAACGGCTTTTCCAGAAACTCGATGGCGCCGGTCTTCATCGCCGCCACGGCCGTGGACACATCGGCGTGAGCGGTCATGAAAATGACCGGCAACCGCTTGCCGTCTCGAATCAATTCCTCGTACAGCTCCAAGCCGGACTGCACGGGCATTTGGATGTCCAGAACAAGACAGCCTGGCATCGATGGCCGGTATAACTCGCGGAAGTCGCGGGCCGATTCGAAACCGCGCGCACCATACCCCATGGCCACAATCAGGGCCACGAGCGAATCGCGCATGGGACAGTCGTCGTCAACGACAAAGACAGTGGGTGTGCGTTCTTGATTCAGCATCATGGGCGGGTGAAATCGGGAGACAAAAACGAACCAAGGCGCCGCCCTCGGCAGGGTTTTCCGCCCAAATCCGACCTTGATATCGCTCCAGAATGGCGCGGCTGATTGCCAGGCCCATGCCCAGTCCATCCGCCTTGCTCGAGAAAAATGCAGCAAATGAACTGTCGACGCAGTCGGCTGGGAAGCCGGGGCCAGAATCGAGAAGCTCCACCCGCACCTCGTCGCCGCCGGAACTTGTGCGGATTTGCAATGTGCGAAGCTCGCGCGGACATGTGGCGAGCGCCTGCATGGCGTTCTGCACCAGATTGACGAGGACTTGTTGGATTTCCACGGCATCGGCCGAGATCCAACTCGAACCCGGCGCAATCGCGACGGTCAACTGAACGTTCATCTGCTCCAGTTGCGGGCGACACAAATCGCAAACCTCGCGCACCAGATCAGCCAGTTCGACTCGAGAAACGTGCGTAGTGCCCGGCCGCACGAAGTTGCGCATGCGGTGCACGATTCGGCCGGCGCGCAACGCAGCCTGTTTTATCTGGTCAACGACCTTGCGTGCTCGTTCGATGTCGACGGGCTCGTCGCCGAGCGAGAGCTCGACGGTCTCGGCGTAGTTGGTGATGGTCGCTAGCGGGTGGTTGATCTCGTGCGCGAGTCCGGTCGCCAGTTGGCCCAGCGCCGTAACGCGCGACGCCTGCGCCAACTGGGCAGAGAGCTCGCGCATCCGCGCTTCGGCGGTTTGCCGCTCCGACATCTCGCGTTCGAGCGCAAGATTGGCAGTGCTCAGTTCCAACGTGCGTCGTGCCACCCGCGATTCCAGTTCGTCGCGAGCCTCGCCGAGCAAACCGGCAATGCGGCGCGAGCGCGCTTCACTCTCGGCAAGCTGTCCGACCTGACCACGAATCACAACCGTTGCCGGACGTAGCACAATGAAGTAAACGGCCACCAGCAGTCCCAGCACCGCCGCCATGGCTGCCAGGCCGCACAGCCGAAGCAGAGCGACACGCCGTCCGGCGGACGCTTCGAGCATGGCGACGACGCGTTCCATCCCCTGGAGGAATATCGGCTCTTGCTGCAGTATCTCGGCAAGCGGCACCAGCCCGTCCGTCGCCGTCGCGGGCTGGACGAGCTTCCTGGCGGCGGACGTGATCGTCGAAAGAGATGGTTCCAGTTCGCGCAATGCCGACGCGACGTGTGGTGCATCGATCGGATCCAGCCCAAGCGTTCGATTTCCTTCGAGCAATGCCCGATTCGCCGCCGTCCACTGATCGACGGCCCTATTCAACTCCGCGCGTCGGGCAGCTTTCGTCGTCTCGTCGTTGCTGGCCGCAAGCGCAAGCGCTTCCTTCGTAATCCGCTGGCTAAGCATCCGTTGTCGACCGGCCACGTTGATGGCAGGTGCGTAATGATTCAGCTCGATCAACAACGGTTGAATGATGGCCTGATCAATGACGACCAACACGGCGACCGCGATCAAGACGAACAAATACCGTCGTGAAAGTGAACGCACCAGCGAGCCGGCATTGATGCCGGAATCGCCGTCCGGAGATGCTTCGATTGCGGGTATCTGAGATTGCATGACTCAAGCAGCTGCCGGAGTTGTGGGACGAATCCCTACTCCCATAGAAAACCGCGTTCCAAACTGACATCCAAGTTGGCGCAATTTCTTAACCTCGTGAACCGTAAGAACATGCGCTGCGGGGCCCATTGATGTGTCCGGCGGCGCTGCTCAGCTTGGCGGCATAGTCTGCCTGTTGGCAGCGCATGGGCAACGCGCCGAACTGGGACGTTTGGCGTGGGGCGCTTCGGATTCCCGAAGTCTTGCTTCGGATTCCCGAAAAAGCGAACGGTCGCGCCGCATCCAGGAACAGCGCATGCATCCGCAACGCACCGCAACCCATCGCCCGGCTCTGAACATTGGTCAAGGATTCGCGACCTTATGGAAAACAGTGGCAAAGCAACTCGCATCGATCTATTCAGATTCACTTCGCCACCGATGCGGGCATTTCACCTGACGTGGGTCGCGTTCTTTCTGTGTTTCTTTGCCTGGTTCGGCATTGCCCCCCTGATGCCGGTGGTCCGCGCGGAGTTCGGACTTACCAAGGATCAGGTCGGCTGGTGCATCATCGGCTCGGTGGCGTTAACCACGGTAGCCCGACTGCTCGTCGGATGGATGTGCGACCGCATCGGCCCGCGGCTTACGTACTCCGGGCTGTTGATTCTGGGCTCCTTGCCGGTCATGGGCATCGGATTGGCTCACGATTTTGCAACCTTCCTGATCTTCCGCGTGGCGATCGGTGTGATCGGCGCGTCGTTCGTCGTCACTCAGTATCACACCACGCAGATGTTCGCCGACCGTTGTGTCGGCGCGGCAAATGCCACGACGGCGGGTTGGGGCAACTTTGGCGGCGGCGTAACACACCTGGTCATGCCCTTGGTGTTCGCCTTCTTCGTTTCCACCCTGGGATTCACTCCCGGCGCGAGCTGGCGGGCTTCGATGGTCGTGGCCGGCGTCACCTGCCTGGTCATGGGGGTGGCCTACTACTTTTTCACACAGGATACGCCTCGGGGGAATTTTCGCGATCGCCGCGCCACCGATGGCGCCGCGCAGCCCTCGGCGCATGGCACGTTCATGTCGGCTTGCCGCGATCCACGGGTCTGGGCGCTGTTCGCAGCCTATGGACTTTGCTTCGGCGTCGAGCTCACGATCGACAACGTCGCGGCAATGTACTTTGTCGACTACTTTCCCGAACTTGACGGCATTGACCCGGTGCGTGCGCTAAGCCTGGCGGGATTGTGCGCCAGCGTGTTCGGAGGGATGAGCGTCTTCGCGCGGTCGCTGGGCGGCTACGCGGCCGATCGATGCGGGAACCAATGGGGATTCGCCGCCCGCGTCAAGTGGTTGTTCTTCGTCCTGTTCTGCGAAGGACTGCTGCTGATGCTGTTTTCCCAAATGCGCGGACTTTACACGGCGATTCCGTCGCTAATGCTCTGCGGATTGTTCGTCCATATGGCGGCCGGCGCTACTTTTGCCGTCGTGCCTTTCGTCAATCGCCCCGCGCTGGGGTCCGTCGCGGGCATCGTTGGCGCCGGCGGAAATGCCGGCGCGGTGCTCTCGGGCCTGCTTTTCAAGGGCGATGCCCTGTCCTGGCCGGCCGCGTTCTTCCTGCTGGGGGCGGTGGTCGCAGTGGGATCGTTTACGACGTTGTTCATTACTATCAGGGCCCCCGAGCAGTCGCCGGACCACGCCGACCCTGCTGCGATCGGTTCGCGCCGTCATGGTGTCGGGTTGGCCGATGCGGTCATTTCAGGATAAGCACGCCATGATCGATTCGGCCCTCATTGCGTCCGACGCCGGCGAAAAGCCGAGCCCTGCGACAGCGCCAGCTACGCACGGCACTCGGAAAACCGTGGTGGTCGTGGGCAACGGGATGGTGGGACTGCGATTCTGCGAAAGGCTGGTCGAATTCGACACGACCGGCGCGCACCGCATCGTGACCTTCTGCGAAGAGCCGCGGGCCGCGTACGATCGCGTCGGCCTCACCACCTACTTCGCGCACCGCGACGCCGAAAAGCTGATGCTCGCTCGCCAGGAATGGTATCGCGAACAAGGCGTCGAACTTCACATCGCCGACCGCGCCTGTGCAATCGACCGCTCGCGCCAGCGAATCCGCTCGGAAAAAGGCGTCGAAATCGGCTACGACGCCGTCGTGCTGGCGACCGGATCCTACCCCTTCGTTCCACCGGTACCGGGAATCGACAAGCGAGGCGAGTTCGTATACCGAACCATCGACGATCTCGAGCGGATCATCGACTACGCCAGGCACGCGCGCCGCTGCGCCGTGTTGGGCGGCGGGTTGCTGGGGCTCGAAGCGGCACGAGCCGCGCACGAGCTGGGACTGGAAACCCACGTCGTCGAGTTCAGTCCGCGGCTCATGCCTCGGCAAATCGACGAGGCCGGCTCGAAAGCGCTGGTGAAGCGCATCGAATCGATGGGCGTCCAGGTACACCTCGGCATGTCGTCGAAGGAAGTTCACGGCCGTGGCGCGGTCGAACGCTTGGAGTTTGGCGATGGCCAGTCGCTAGAGGTGGACATGATCATCGTCTCGGCCGGAATCCGACCGCGCGACGACCTGGCCAAGGATTGCGGCCTGGATTTGGCGCAGCGCGGCGGTATCGTGGTCGACGATCGGCTGCTGACCTCGGATCCCATCATTTACGCCATCGGTGAGTGCGCCTCGCACCGTGGCATGGTCTATGGCCTGGTGGCGCCCGGCTATGAGATGGCCGAGGTCGTGGCCGCGAATCTCACCGGTGCAAAGCGCGCCTTCCTGGGAACCGACGTTTCGACCAAGCTGAAGTTGATGGGCTGTGACGTGGCGTCGTTCGGCGACTACGAAGCGCCAAGCGAGCGGGCGGCGCCTCTGGTATTCGAAGATCCGTTTTCCGGCACCTACAAGAAGTTGCTCTTCACGTTGGACGGCCGGAAACTGCTGGGCGGAATTCTGGTCGGCGACGCCTCGGCGTATGGCGTCTACTCGATGCTGGCCAAAAGCGACGCCCCATTGCCGTGTCCACCACACGAGTTGCTCGTCGGCGGCGCCGGTCCCATCCTGGGAGCACCCGACTCGATTGCCGACGAGGCGCAGATCTGTTCCTGCAACAATGTCAGCAAGGGACAACTGCTCGCGGCCATTCGCGAGCACGAACTCGAATCGGTCGCTGCGGTCAAGCAGTGTACCCGGGCGGGAACCGGCTGCGGCGGTTGTGTGCCCATGGTCACAGACCTGTTCCACACGGAGCTGAGACAATCCGGCAAGGTCGTGTGCAACCATCTCTGCGAGCACTTATCCTTATCGCGCACGGAGTTGTTCGGCCTGATCAAGATCAAGCAGCTTAAGACCTTCGCAGCAGTGCTGGCCGACTGCGGCCAGGGAAGCGGTTGCGAGACCTGCAAGCCGGCCGTGGCTTCGATCCTGGCAAGCCTTTGGAACGACGACGTGCTGAGCGCGGCGCATCAGACGCTGCAAGATACGAACGACCGCTTTCTGGCCAACATACAACGCGGAGGGTCGTACAGCGTCGTGCCGCGTGTGCCCGGTGGCGAAATCACACCGGAAAAGCTGATAGTCCTAGGCTCCGTTGCCAGGCGTTTTGGACTGTACACGAAGATCACCGGCGGCCAACGCATCGATTTGTTCGGGGCGCAGGTCCAAGACTTGCCGAAGATCTGGGAGCAACTGATCGCAGCCGGCTTCGAGAGCGGTCATGCCTATGGCAAGGCCCTGCGTACGGTCAAGAGTTGTGTCGGAACAAGCTGGTGCCGCTACGGCGTGCAAGACTCGGTCGGATTCGCGATCCGCGTCGAGAATCGATACAAGGGGATCCGCTCGCCGCACAAGATCAAGATGGCCGTCTCGGGCTGCGTGCGGGAGTGTGCCGAGGCTCAGTCAAAAGACGTGGGCCTGATCGCAACCGAGAACGGCTATAACCTTTACGTGTGTGGCAACGGCGGCTCAAAGCCGCGCCACGCCGAGTTGCTGGCGGCCGATCTCGATGAGGACACCGCCATCCAGTACATCGATCGCTTCCTGATGTACTACATCAGCACGGCTGACAAACTCACGCGCACCAGCGTGTGGCGCGAAAAGCTCGAAGGCGGCATCGATCACATTCGCGACGTCGTCGTTCACGACAAGTTGGGGTTGGCCAGCGAGTTGGAGGCCATGCTGCAGCGCCTGGTCGACACCTATCGGTGCGAGTGGGCGGCGGTCGTCAACGACCCCGACAAACGCCGACTGTTTCGCCAATTTGCCAACACCGACGATACCGAGCCGTGTATTGAGATCGTTTCCGAGCGTGGACAGCAGCGTCCCGCTTCGTGGCCTGCAGACTTCGTGTCGCTGGAGCAATTTCGTTTGCTGAATCGCCGCGGTCCGCAGGAGCAGGCCACGTCGTGGATTCGCGTGGGCGAGATCGCGGATTTTCCGGCCGATGGCGGCGCCGCCGTCAAGTATGGTCGCGTGCAAATCGCGGTCTTCAATTTCACGAGCCGCGGCGAGTGGTATGCCTGCCAGAACATGTGTCCTCACAAGAAAGCCTTTGTACTGTCGCGCGGGATCGTCGGCGACGCCGGCGGCGTCCCGAAGGTTGCCTGCCCACAGCATAAGAAGACGTTTTCCTTGGTGTCGGGCGAGTCGCTGCAACAGGAAGAGTACAGCGTCCGCACGTTTCCCGTCCGCGTCGAGGGCGACGACGTTTATCTGGATCTGCCCCCCACCGACGTGCTCGAGCAGGACTTGGCAACCGAGATCGGTTGTCGGCTGGCAACCGCTTGCGAAGCGCATGCCTGTCACACGCAGGATTCGTCCTGTAGTGAGGTCGCCGCCGCCATGTCACTTCCTGTGCAGGAGGCATGATGCCCGACGCCGCCACCGTCCATGAACGCATCTTGCCGGGCGTCGTAATCGAGGATCAATACTCCTCACTGATCGAACGCCTGCTGAGCGAACAGCAACAACTTACCGCGGTCGAACAGTTCTCCCAGTCCTACGACCATGCAGGCACCTTGCCCGAAGTCAGCCACTATCGGCAACTTCTGCCGGCTGCTCCGCCCAGCAAGGGACAGCAGTACGCCTTCGAGGTTGATTTGGACCGCTGCTCGGGGTGTAAGGCATGTGTAACAGCTTGCCACAGTCTTAACGGGCTCGATGCCGATGAAACGTGGCGCGACGTCGGGTTGCTGGTCGGCGGGACGAGCTCGCTGCCAGTTCTGCAGCATGTCACGACGGCCTGTCATCATTGTCTTGAACCCGCCTGCCTGGTCGCTTGTCCGGTTAACGCCTACGAAAAGAGTCCGCTCACGGGGATCGTCAAGCATCTGGACGATCAGTGCTTCGGATGCCAGTACTGCATTCTGGCCTGTCCCTACGAGGTGCCCAAGTATCACGCCTCCAAAGGTATCGTGCGCAAGTGCGACATGTGTTCCGCGCGACTGGCGGTCGGCGAGGCGCCGGCTTGCGTTCAGGCTTGCCCGAGCCAGGCCATTGCGATCCGCGTTGTCAGCATCGAGAGCGTGATCGAGGACGCCGAGGCGGCGCTATTCCTGCCAGCGGCGCCTGATCCACAGATCACCTACCCCACAACGACGTACAAGAGCCAACGCGTGCTGCCGCGAAACATGCTGCCCGCGGACTACTTTCAAGTCAGTCGTCAACACCCACACTGGCCGCTGGTCGTGATGTTGGTGTTGACTCAATTGTCGGTGGGAGCATTTGCCTGGGGCATCGTGCTGGAGCGCTTTGTCAGCGATGGGTTTTCCGAAGCCGTGCGGCCCTTGCTGGCGACGATGGCGCTGGTGTTTGGCTTGCTCGCCTTGACCGCAAGCGTCTTTCACTTGGGTCGACCGCTGTATGCCTTTCGCGCGGTGCTGGGACTGCGCCACTCGTGGCTCAGCCGCGAAATCGTGGTGTTCGGGTTATTCGCGGCGTTGGCATGCCTGTACGCCGGCGCCGCCGTTGTGCCGTCGACATGGCCGTTGCCGCCCGACCTCATTCACATTCTCGCCTGGGGAGTCGTCGTTGTCGGCGCCCTGGCGGTGTTTTGCTCCGTGATGATCTACGCTTCGCTCCGACGTGAATTCTGGGACTTTCCGCGAACGGCCGTTCGTTTTGCGCTGACTTCCATATGGCTTGGCCTGGCGACCCTTTGGTTCAGCCTGGCGGCACTGTCCGTGGTTCAACCGTCGGAAACCAGCGCGTTGATTGTAGACGCCGTTGGGCCAACCATTTGCTGGACCTTGATGATCGCGGCCGGCGCGAAGTTGGCGTGGGAAGCAATGCTCTTCAGGCACTTGCTGTCTCGCGCCATGACCCCGCGGAAGCGATCGGCCTTGCTGATGACACGCGATCTGGCCAGCGCCGCCGTCGCTCGTTTCGCGCTCGGCGCGTTGGGCGGCATCTTTGCGCCGGCCCTGTTGCTTCGACATTTTTCCGCCGACAATCTCGACATTGGAGAAATCGAGCTGACGATCACGACCGTCTTGCTTTTCGGAACTTCTTTGACCGGGGAGTTGTTGGAGCGCTATCTGTTCTTTGCGGCAGTCGCGGCGCCGCGCATGCCGGGAGGCGTTCGCTGATGCCAAATGATCGTTCGTCGAAACTCCTTACCCTGCCACTGCTCGTCGACCGTGCTGGAGCATTCACGCGTGAGCTGAAACTTGCTCCGGGAGGGTCGGGGCTGGGGCTGGTCCCAGAAAACTCACGTCCCGACGCCACCACGGCAATGGTTTGCGGATTCTGCTCGACGGGCTGCAGCCTCGATATTCATTTAAGGAATGGAGCCGCCGTTGGGCTCACCCCGACGGCGGACTATCCGGTAAATCTGGGCATGGCGTGCCCCAAGGGCTGGGAATCGCTGGCAGTTCTCGATGCCCCCGATCGTGCGACGCGCCCCTTGCTGCGCGACCCGCTAGGACGGCTTTCTCCAGTACCCTGGGATCAAGCGCTGCGCACGTTCGCCGTGCGGATGAAATCGATTCAGCAAGCGCACGGGCCGGAAGCGGTCGCATTTCTGAGCACGGGACAGATCGTCACGGAGGAAATGGCGTTGCTCGGCGCTTTGGCCAAGTTCGGAATGGGAATCGTGCACGGCGACGGAAACACGCGCCAGTGCATGGCCACCGCTGTGGTCGCCTATCAGGAAGCGTTTGGATTCGATGCCCCTCCCTATACCTATGCAGACCTCGAGCAATCCGACGTCATTGTGCTGGTGGGCAGCAATCTCTGCATCGCACACCCGATCATGTGGCAGCGGATCGTCAGCAATCCGAATAGACCCGAGATCATCGTGATCGATCCGCGCGCCACCGAAACGGCGATGCAGGCCACGCAGCATCTGGCACTGAAGCCCAAGTCGGATTTGACGCTGTTCTACGGATTGGCACGAGCTCTGATCGAGCGTGGCTGGATCGACCAGCACTTCATCGACGCTCACACGACCGGGTTTCGCGACTTCGCAGAGTTCGTGCAGACTTTCACAGTGGAACGCGTGTGCTGTGAGACGGGCCTGTCGCCCGATGCGCTCGACAAGCTCGCGCAGACCGTCCATGCCGGAGATCGCGTATCTTTCTGGTGGACGATGGGAGTCAATCAAAGCCACCAGGGCGTCCGCACCGCCCAAGCAATCATCAATCTGGCGCTGATGACGGGCAACATTGGTCGTCCGGGCACCGGCGCTAATTCCATCACCGGTCAATGCAATGCCATGGGCTCGCGCCTGTTCAGCAACACCACGAACCTGCTGGGAGGCCATGATTTCGGCAATCCGCATCACCGTCGCAAAGTGGCCGACACGTTGTGCATCGACGAATCGCTCATTCCCCGCGAAAAGAGCTGGCCCTATCACAAGATTCTCGAAGGTGTCTTGAGCGGCCAAATCCGCGGCCTGTGGGTGATCGGCACCAATCCCGCTCACTCCTGGATCAATCAAGGTCAACTGCGCGACATCTTCGATCGATTGGACTTTCTCGTCGTCCAGGACATGTACGCAACCACGGAGACAGCCCAATTGGCCGATCTGGTTCTGCCGGCTGCCGGCTGGGGCGAGAAAGACGGAACGTTCATCAATTCCGAACGCCGCATCGGGCTGGTGAAAAAGGTCCGACGCGCCCCCGGCAAGGCCCTGGCCGATTTCTCGATATTCAAGTTGATCGCCGAGTATTGGGGCTGCGGTGCGTTGCTGCGTGAATGGGAAAGCCCCGAGGCGGTTTTTCTGATCCTCAAACGGCTCTCCGCCGGCCAGCCGTGCGACTTTTCGGGAATTGCTGACTACGAAATGTTAGAACGGCGCCACGGCATTCAATGGCCCTATCCAATCCAGCAGGATTGTGAGGAACCAGAACGCCGGCTCTTCGAGGATGGATATTTTTTCCACTCGGACGGCAAAGCTCGCATTGTCTGGTCCGAGCCGAAGCCATTGCCCGAGGCCCCCGACGCACAGTACCCGTTTCTGCTGCTGACGGGTCGTGGCTCCGCCGCACAGTGGCATACGCAAACACGCACGGCAAAGTCGGAAGTTCTCAAGAAGCTGTATCCCGCCGAGGTTTACGTCGAAGTGAATCCTCGCGATGCGAGCGAGCTCAAGATCCGGCCCGGCGATTGGATCGCGGTCACCTCACGTCGCGGCAGCCTGCAGGCACAAGCGGTCGTCGTACCCACGATTCCGCCCCGAGAGGTCTTCGTGCCAATGCACTATGCCGTGACGAACCTCTTGACGGATGCCGTCTTCGACCCGCACTCGTTTCAGCCGGCCTACAAGGCGTGCGCCGTGCGGATCGAACGTCGGAGCATCGGCGATGCGCCCTAGCGACCACGGGCTCCGAATCACAGGATGTCACGTTCTCCTGACCGCCAGTCCTACTTCTTGAATCAGGCCGGGCTTGTGCTCCAGTTCGCGAGTACCTGTTCGACCTGAGCGACCACTTGCCGTCTCGCATCAGCGCGCGTTCGGCCGCGACCGCGCAGTTGATCGTAATTGGTTTCGGCGTGCCGGACGTGCGCCGCGACCGCCAGGCGAACCGCGCGCTCGTGCAGTTCCTTCGCCTTGGCCGAGCGACCGACACGGCCGCTGTACTTGCGACAAGCGTGTTCGGCGATGGAGTCCTCCCGTCCGGACGGACAACCTGGAAACAACTTGCGGATGCTCTCCGCAAACTGCGCAACGTAACGTTGGTCCAATTCATCGCGTCGGGCTACTTCACGGACGCGCCGCCGCTGACGGCTTTCTTCGTCCGCCCGACATTCGACCTCCGCGGTGGCAAGCGCCGGCGCCTCCACCAGCAACCCTTGCCGCTCATAGCGCCTTCGCGCGCGGCTGAACATCAACACCACGGCACATACCCGGGAGTGTTTCTTCGCGCGCCGCGTCAAGGCAGCGTCACCCGACGGCAAGAAGGTCAGGTGATTCAGATCGGCACACGTCATGCAGAGCGCGCCGCGGCGACCGGCCAGGAACATCCATGCTCCGTGTCCAAGTTGTTGGCGGCATGCGCGGCAAACGAAGTCGCTGTGTGAGATGAACACCTTCAGTTCGACACGCTGACCTGAAGAAGGCGCTTCGACGTTGGCAGCGGATTCCGGTAGGCGACTCATCGCATTTGGCCGATGACGAGGCAACAGGCAGACTCCGAGACCTCGATCCCTTATAGCAAATTCGACAGGCGCTGGCCATGCTCGAAAAAAGCCAGTCGGCAATTCCGCAGCGCCGGCGCCACTTTGCAAATTCCACTACCCGCCGGCCAGTGCCCCGATTATCAACAAGGGCTCGTTTCCGGCGGCCACCGCGACTGGCAGCGGCGCATCGGGCGGCTCGTGCGAAAGATCCTGTTCGCAGGCGAAGAACCGCAAAAACGGTCGCCGCTCGTGCGTGGCGTGATCGCGAATCGTCCCTTCGAGCACGGGAAAGCGAGCTTCGAGCGCATCGAGCACCGAGCGCAGCGACGCCTGCCCGTCGACTTCGAGTTGCACCTCTCCGTTGACGCGCGCCAAGAGTCTCAGATGCGCCGGAAGCTCGACTCGGATCATGGCAGGGTTTGCACCTCGACGGACATCACCGCCGGCAGATCGCGCACAATGGGAGTCCAATGGTCTCCGGCGTCGCTCGACGCGTAGACCTGGCCTCCGCTGGTGCCGAAATAGACGCCGCAAGGATCGAGCGAATCCACGGTCATCGCGTTGCGCAGCACGTTGACATAGCAATCGCTTTGCGGCAGACCGTTGGTCAGCGCTTCCCACTCGTTGCCGCCGGTGCGGCTGCGATACACGCGCAACTTTCCCTCCGGCGGAAAGTGCTCAGAGTCGCTCTTGATCGGCACCACATAAATCGTCTCCGGCTCGTGCGCATGCACTTCGATTGGAAAGCCGAAATCGGTGGGCAGGTTGCCACTGACTTCCTGCCAAGAATCGCCCGCGTTGTCACTGCGCATCACGTCCCAATGCTTTTGCATGAACAGCACGTTGGGGCGCGAAGGATGCATAGCGATGCGGTGAACGCAGTGGCCAACCACGGCCGTTGGATCGGGAATCTGCTCGGATCTGAGCCCCTGGTTGATGGGCCGCCAGGTTTTTCCGCCGTCGTCGCTGCGGAACGCCCCGGCCGCCGAAATGGCGATATAGATACGCTCGGAATTGCTGGGGTCGACGATGATCGTGTGCAGGCACATGCCCCCCGCGCCCGGCTGCCAGCGGGGGCCCGACTCGTGAGTGCGGAGTCCGGACAATTCATGCCACGTTTGCCCGCCGTCAACGGTGCGAAACAGCGCGGCGTCTTCCACCCCCGCAAGGACCGTGTCGGGATCCGTGTGCGATGGCTCAAGATGCCACACGCGCGCGAATTCCCAGGGATGCTGTGTGCCGTCATACCATTGGTGCGTGCCGGTCGCGCCGTCGTAAGCGAATTTATTGCCGACCGGCTCCCAGGTCTGACCGCCGTCGTTGGATCGCTGAATCACCTGGCCGAACCAGCCGCTCGACTGCGACGCGTACAGCCGGTTCGGGTCGACCGGCGATCCCTTGACGTGATAGATCTCCCAGCCCGCGAAGTGTGGGCCGCTGACGTTCCAGCGCTCGCGCTTGCCGTCAGAGGTCAGAACAAACGCGCCTTTGCGCGTGCCGACAAGTACTCGAACCCCGCTCATACATGACTCCTTGCTGGACGGTTAGGAAGCTTACCTGGCCGCGTGAGTTCACGGAGAATCGGCTAATGTAGTGGTCCTTCGTAGTGGCAATAGCGCTCTGATCCGCGGGTCGCGCAAGTAGACGCCCAACCAGACAAAGACGCCGAAGATCACCGGCCCAATGAAATTGTCATGCACGCGCACGTGCGTGGCGATCGCGCCGCCCAGGTAACCCGTCAACATGACCGCGCCGAGAACCGCAGTCTGTGGGACCAGATAAATCACCGCACAGGCGATCTCCACGATCCCGATGGCCAGGAGCAAGTCGGCGGGATAGCCAAGTTTCCCGACAAACCCTTCGGCGACTTCCGGCGGGTTGAGGAACTTCATGCAGGCGCTGAAAACAAACAACATCCCGACCAATCCGGAAATCACCCAGCCAATCCAAGAGAGCGTTTTCGTTTGCATGCCCATGGAGGGTCCTTTCGCATATGTCGGTCGTAAGATACTGCCAGCGATGCGCGTCGCCATGGCCTCGCGGCAGTTTTGGTGCAACGCGCGCTCGGCCTTGCCGTCGTGGCTGGCGAATGTCGCCGCCATCATTATGTGGATGTGCCCATGTCGGTCAACAATTTCTCGTCGGGCATGACCTCGAATTCAAAGTCCTTGCCCGACCTTCGCATGACTCTCCTCGGAAGCGATGCTCGACTGCGGGTTCTCGCGATCCGTCTCGACCGGTTCCTCTACCTTCCAGTCGAACCGGAGTACGCCCAATCGACAGCGTCAGCGGATTTTTTCCCCAAATCGTCACTTCCAGATTCGATCTGCGTCCACGTCGGAGGCCGAGCGGCCATAAAAGGGGCAATCGCGCCGACAGAAAATGCGAAAACCGGGCAGATTCTGCGCGGGAAGCCACGAGTTCGGCGGCCATCCGTTCAGAGGCCGGTGCGGAACAGCGGCGGCACGTTGCACTATTCCCAGTGCAAATCGAGCTCGTCGTCGGAGTCGGACTCATCGACGGGCACGAACCAGGCGAGCGGATCCTCGACGAGCGGCGTCATGGTTACCGTGGCCCCGGCCAAGGTGACCACCGGACCATCGCTCGGCAGCAATAGCGCCAGCGGCATTGCCGACGGCTCATCAAGCTCGCTAATCGCCTCGTCGACGGCGAACGCCTGCAAGGCCGCAGAAGGCGTCGACGAGGAGACGGTCACGGCGGGGGACGCCAGTTCATTGGCCTCGGCTGCCTGCCGGAGCAAATAGTTGATCACCAACAAGGCGTCGCGTGGGGTGAGCATGCCGTTGCCGTCGACGTCGAGGTAGTATCCCGGCTTTGCCGCGGACGATGCCAATGGCGTGACGGCGCTTGTGGCCAAGGGAGAGACGTTGTCGCTTTGCCCGGCACTCTGCTGCAGCAACGCGTTGAACACGATAAGGATGTCCTGCGGAGCGACGCGCAGATCGCCGTTTACGTCGAGCGGCTGCACGAAGTTTTGAGCAGGCGGCGACTCCGCAGTTCCGTCGGTGCCGACACCCTCCATCAGAAAACGATACTCGGCTTCGTCTGAGTCGTTATTGCCAATCGACACCGTGGCTTGCCGCAATCCGGAAGTGGTCGGGTGGAACACGACGGCAAAGCTAGTGGATCCGCCCGGCGCAACGATGGCCGCCGGCTGGCTGACGACGATGAAATCGCCTGACGCATCACCCAATACTTGCACGCGCGGACTACCCGTAAGGTGCAGCGGAGCGTTGCCCGTATTCGTGATGGTAAAGGTACGCGCGGGCGAGTCGGTCGCCAGCAGCACATTGCCAAACGCGGTGCCTTCGCTGGCCGTGGGTGTCAGTTCGTCGTCATCGATCGAATCGCCGAAGTGCGCGACGTCCATTTCGGGGACCTGGGCCGGAATGCCGTTGGGCACGATCCGCACCGCGTCGGCGATCACGTAGCCGTTGGCGTTGTTCGACAGCCGCACGCTCAGCACGCCGCTGGCGATTTGAAACGTGCCCAGGCTCTGCCAGGTGATGCCGTTTTCCAGATCGCCGGCCGGCGCCAGCCGCTGATTGACAAGCACCGTGCCGCGCGAGGTGGCCCCGTCCAGAACGGTGAAAGGCGCGTTGGTCGCGCGATTGGTGAAGGGGACCCAACGGGCAAACACTTCGTACGGCCCGGGCGCCAGATTGGTGACTGTCCAAGTGGCCGTGGCGCTGCCGTTACCAGCGTCGTGATAGTCGTAGTCCGAATGATAGGCCGTCAGGTTGGTGACGTTTCCCCAGGCGCCGTTGCGAACATAACCGGGACCGCCGTCATCCAGGATGTACTCCAGGGGCGGGGCGGCCGCAAACACGCCGATGCACACGCCCCGCGAGTCGGCCAGCACGGCGCCAACGGGATTCGCGAGCTGAAGCGCGAACAATTCGTTGGCGGAATAAAGGTCGCTGGTGGTGACCGGCACGGTCACTTGCATGTTGATGATGCCGGGCGCGAACAGCAACTCGCCGCTTTGCGACACATAATCAATGCCGGCCTGGGCAGTCCCGTCGATGGTTCCGTATTGGACCCGCACGATTCGCCCACTGGGCAGATCGAGCGCCACAGTGAAGACCGCGGCCAGCGTACCCGCCTCGGTGGTCTTGACTTGCACGTCATTCACATAGAGTGCCGGCGCCCGATCATCATCAATGATGGTGCCAACGCCGGTGCCCTTGCCGATCGTAGCGATCGTGGGATTGTAGAGATTGACGAGAAAGGTCTCTGTTGCTTCGTTGAGCACATCGGCAACGATCGGCACCGTGATCGTCCGAGAATTCTCTCCTGCGGGAATAACGATCGTGCCGTTGACTGGCACGAAATCAGTGCCACCGTTGGCAGTAACGTCCGTTGTGTAATATTGGACGGTCACGGCGCCGTCTAACAGCACACCGTTGATGAACACCGTGAAAACAGCGTTCCTCGTCCCGGAATTGCCTTCGACGACTTGGACGTCGTCAATGAACACGCTGGGGGCAATCACCGTCGTGCTAGTCGATGCGGAGTTGTTCTCGGGAGTGTCATCGATTTGGAAGGCTTCCACCGTGACACTATTGACGACCGTGCCCAACTCGTGCGGAATTACCGTGATGACTATGGAAGCGGTTTCGCCATTGGGGATCGTGCCGAGATCGGCGGTAATAACTCCGCCCGACTCGGAAACCGATCCCTGGCTGGCATTCGCCCCGACGAATGAAAGGCCCGCCGGCAACAAATCGGTGAGCGTCACGCCGGTTGCCGGGTCGGGGCCGTTGTTCGTCACGACCACGTTATAGGTTAGGGCGGCGCCCAAAATAGCGGGATCGGGCGAGTCGCTGATTTCCACGGCGACATCCGAGTCGCCGCTCACGAAACTTTCGGCCTTCAGGAATACCCAGGAATCGAGGGCCTCGTCGCTTGCATCGGCAATCGCCAACTTGATGTGATGGCTGCCGGGGCTGATTGTGCCTGTGGCCTGCAGCACGACCGTAAAGCCATCCGCCTGCGTCAGAAAGGGCGTGGGGTCGCCCAGATCGTCCAACGAGTTGTCGTTGTAGAACTGCGAATTTGAATCGTTGTTCACATTGTTGATCGACACAACGATGTTGGTGCCGGGCAACAATGCGATGTTCTGGCCATCGAGGAAGAAGCCAAACACGTCATTAAACGGAGAATCCACGAACTCGTTGTATTCCTCGGAGGCAAACACATACTCGAAGGTAAAGGTGCCGCCGGCCCCAATGAAGTCGAACTCCAAAACGGCCGCGTCGTTCGTCTCGAATCCTGGGATTAGACCCTCAAGGTCCGGGTCACCCGGAGTGTCAAACTCGGTGGTGATTTGCTCTGTGTTGTTCGGACCTGCGGCATCGGCGATGTCTCCGCAGCTCAGCAAGACTCCTGACTCAATGCCCAATCCCTCGGAAATGCCTCCGCTGAACAAACCTGCCGCTGCATTGTTGCCGGTATAGGTGACATTGCTCACGATCACGCCCCCGCCAATCAGCGCTTGAGCCAGATCGGTGGCGGTTAATCCTGTGTTCAGGTCGGTCGTCGTGAGCGCCAGCAGTCGCCGATCTTCCAGCATCTCGCCAGTCAGACGTCTCGATAATTGCAGCGGCAGCGCTGGCCGGCGGACGGATTTGCTTGCCACGCTATTGCGTCGCCTTGGCGCCGATCGCCAATGTCGATTGGTCGTGCCCATGCATCGATCCCTTACTGAGCGTTGACGGTGGGAGGCGGGCGCAAAAGCCGCGCCACAACAGGTTCGGCGCCAAGCCGCGGGCTGCCGGCCATGCCCCCCTAATGGAAGGAACGGGGACGCATCCCATAGTAGTTGGGGC